>QMNJ01000123.1 GCA_003647715.1 Candidatus Coatesiibacteriota bacterium | reverse complement strand
CAGCAGGCAGTGAGAAGTCCCCTTCTGGAGGGAGTTACTCTCAAAGGTGCAAGGGGAATCCTGTTGAATATAACTGGTGGAAGTGATATGACCGCTGGTGAAGTTGGTGAGATAACGAAAGAGATAGAGAACATCGCTGATGAGGAGGCGAACCTGATATTCGGTGCGGTGATAAAAGAGAACTGTGATGAGATATCAGTCACTGTGATTGCAACAGGTTTTCCTGACGAGAGGGAGATTTTTGAGGAGAAAGTGAGTGAGATAGAGATTGAAGAGGAGCATCGTGGGCAGAAGAGGAGAGGTAGTAAAACCATTGATGAGAGCGAGTTAATCCAGGTTCCTACATTTTTAAGAAAGAGGGAGACAGAGAGAGGTAAGGATTTCGTGAAATAGAGAGATTGATGACAGTGAGAGGATAGTAATGTCGGACATTGTCAGGTTTGAGAATGTGACCAAGATATACGAGCGAGGAATAGTGGCTTTGAGAGATGCTTCATTTGCTGTCAGTAAGGGCGAGATGGTCTTTCTCACAGGTCCATCGGGGGCTGGAAAGACAACCATAATGCGTCTCATCTTTGCCGAGATAAAACCGGACTATGGAAGGATTTTTGTTGCAGGAGAAGATATTACCAATATAAAAAGACATCAGATTCCTTATTTGAGAAGGCATATAGGTGTTGTTTTTCAGGACTTCCGCCTTCTAAATGATAGAACGGTGGCAGAGAACTTAGATATTGTATTGATAATTCTGGGCTTTAATGCCCGTGAGAGAAAGAAGCGGCTCCTTGATATACTATCGCGGGTGGGATTGGCACATCGGACGAACTCCTACCCCCGGCAGTTATCAGGTGGTGAACAGCAGAGGGTGGCTATTGCCAGGGCGCTGGCTACAGACCCAATGATTCTACTGGCTGATGAGCCAACAGGAAATCTTGACCCTGATACCTCATGGGACATAATGCAGAATTTAAGACAGATAAATGCTCGGGGAACTACAATGATAATAGCAACCCACAACTATGAGATAGTCAGGAAGATTGAGGCGAGGGTTATGCACATAGTTGATGGTGTTCTTGTGGGAGAAAAAGAGTTCAGTGAGAGCTTAAAATCTGCTCTGTTTGAGAAGAGATAGTGGCAGGGATTGGATACCATCTGAAAGAGGGTCTAATGGGCTTTGGGGCTTCAAGGGGTGGTTCAATATCAGCAGTTCTGATATCAGCCCTCGCCATTCTGTTGATGGGCATCTTTCTAACTATCTCATTTAATATTTTTAAGATTGTGGAGGAGGCACAATCAGAGGTCCAGATGGAAGTATTCTTGGAAGATGATGCTGATTACAATAAGGTGGAGGTATCTATTGCCAGAGTGAATGGCGTGATGGATATGTTTTATGTATCTAAGGAGCAGGCAGAGGAGGAGTTCAGAAGGGCATTCAAGGAAGACAGGGGTCTTTTAGATGTTCTTGACAAGAACTATTTTCCCGCCTCATTTAGATTGAAGATTGATTATGGATACAGAAGTTCCAAGGGGATGGCAGAGATTGCTAAAAGTATAAGTGAGATAGATGGTGTGGAGGATGTGGAATATGCAAAGGTATGGTTAGAACGGCTTGAAAGGGTAGCTAAGATACTTAGGACTACAGGTATTATAACAGGAGTGGTTTTTTCAGTTGTTGCAATGGTCATAATTGCAGGGGCAATAAAGCTATCCATATATGCAAGAAAGAAGAAGATAGCAATTATGATGCTGGTAGGAGCATCTAACAGCTTTATCAGGTCGCCATTTCTGATTGAGGGTGCATTGATAGGTATTGTTGGTGGTCTATTCGCCTGTGGGGCTATATATGCAATTATATTTCTTGTTAATAAATACACGATAATTCATCCAACAAGCCCTCCTCTTGAATATATGCTGGCACTGATAGGGTTCTCGTTTCTTATTGGAGTAATCTCAGCCCAGATATCGGTCAGTTCTTTTTTGAGAGAAGATGGATAAAATGAATGTTTTAAGTAGATATGGAGTGGTGGCATTACTGCTTTTGTTAATCTTTTCTGTAAGGGGTGAGTGGGGGGTTGAGGAGTACAGGAGCAGATTAGATGAGATTAAAAGTAGGATTGAGGTTCAAAGGAAGGCAAGGGATGAGATAAGAAAGAAGGAGATGTCAATACTGGAGCAGATAAACGGGATGGAGATGGAGGCAGAGAAGATTGAGAATAATATTAAGGAGATAGAGAAAGCACTTATTGATTTGAGGGGAGAGATAACCGAACTTGAGACCGATATAGCAGATTTGAAGAGGACGCTTGAAAAGCGAAAGGACCTTCTGGGGCATCGTCTTCGTGCGGTATATAAGTTGGGTCGTCAGAGGGAGGCGAGAGTTTTATTATCGGCAAGTGACTATGAAGACCTTCTCAGGCGCATAAAGTTTCTGCTCATAGTGGCGAATGAGGATAAGAAACTGGCGAAGAAGATAGAGGAAGAGAGGCAGGTTCTTGAGGCGAAGCGCAATCAACTGAGGTCAAAGGAGAAGGAGGTGGTTGAGCTTTTGAATATCAATGCGGATGAGCGTTTACGTCTCAGAGACGAAATAAACTCAAAGGAGGCGGTGCTCAAGAAGGTCAGGGGTGAGAGAAAGGTATATGAGCAGATGATAGCGGAATTAGAAAGCGCATCAAGAGAGATTGAGGCGATGATAAGGAAGATGCAGGGTGAAACACTTGAACCGATTGAGTTCAGAAAGCCCACTGGGAAGTATTATAGTCATGGCAGGGTGACTATGCCCACAGTGGGCACTATAGTGAAGCCATTTGGTAAGATAAAGCATCCTGTGTATGGGACTGTGACCAGAAACGATGGTATAGACATCGCTGCCGATAGGGGGTCGGAGATAAAGGCATTGATGGGGGGAAGAGTTATATTCTCCGATTGGTTTAGGGGTTATGGTAAACTTATTATAATAGATAACGGGTCTGGCTATGCAACTCTATATGCACACTGTAACGATGTATTCGTTAGTGTTGGTGATGAGGTGTATGAGGGTGATGTAATAGGAACTGTCGGCTCAACGGGGACACTGGGTGAGGTCTTGCTTCATTTTGAGATAAGGAAAGACGGTAACCCGATAGACCCCATAACCTGGCTGAAAGGATAGAATGGAGGTTTTAACAATGAGGTTGTTCGGTAGAGGTTTCAAGATAACAATACTGGTAGTAATAATAATATGCGGGTTTCTAATATCCACAAGAATGTATGGTGAGCCCGCATCCTTGGAGAGCAGTTCGTCCACCATATCTCAGTTATATTTGTTCAATACAATTTTAAGTTATATTAGGGCTGGATATGTAGAGGAAGTAGATACCAGATTATTAATTGAGGGGGCGATAAGGGGAATGCTTTCTGAGCTCGACCCGCATACTATTTATATGAGTCCCGATGAGTATGGTGAGTTGAGAGTAGATACTGTGGGTAAGTTCGGTGGTCTGGGGATAGAGATTACCATAACTCCTGAGGATGAGACATTGACCGTGATTGCTCCCATTGAGGGCACTCCTGCCTACTATGCGGGGATAGAGCCGAGGGATAAGATAATCAAGATAGACGGTGAGTCAACCGAGGGTATAACCCTAATGCAGGCGGTCAATAAGATGCGTGGGGAGCCAGGAACCGATTGCACTCTAACTATAAGACGACTGGGGGAAGATGAGGAGGTAGATGTAAAAATTACAAGGGCGATAATAGATGTGAAGAGCGTCCGCTATGCATACATAATTGAACCGGGTATCGCCTATGTGCGTCTTGCCCGCTTCTCGGAGGATACCGCAGTGGAACTTCTATCTGCCCTCAGGAAATTAAAGGCGCAGGGTATGAAGGGATGCATTCTTGACCTGAGGGGCAATCCTGGCGGTCTATTAGACCTGGCAGTAGATGTCACTGGCATATTCGTTCCGGAGGGTAAACTGGTGGTCTATACCCAGAGCGAGAGGAAGAGCGGAAGGGAGAAGGAGTTCAAATCAGCAGGTGGGATTCATCGCCCGGATGGTGATATAGAAGAGAGCGAGTTTACCAAACTACCATTGGTAGTTCTGGTGGATGAGGCGAGTGCCAGCGGCTCGGAGATTGTAGCAGGTGCCATACAGGACCTGGGCAGGGGGCTGGTGATAGGTGAGAAGACATTTGGTAAGGCGAGTGTCCAGACAATCATACCGCTGGATGTTGAGGGCTCTGATAAACCTGCTGCACTTAAGATGACTGTGGCATACTATTACACTCCGAAGGGGACTTTAATCAACGAGAAGGGTATCACCCCAGATGTTGAACTTGAATACCCCAAGTATTCGCCTCTGGTGAGCAAGATGTCATATAAGGGTCTGTTCAGAATATATGCTGAGAGGTTGTATGCAGAGGAGAGGGAGAATGCACTAAATGCATTTGAGAACGAACCCTACTTTCTTGATGAGATGATGGATTTGATGAGAGAGAGCGATTTTCATTTCTATTCAGAGGCGGAGGAGGAGACACTGCCTGAGAATGGCTGGGGTTTTGTGAGGGCGGAGATGGAGAAGAATGCAGATGATATATATAAGCTATTGAAGCGCGAACTCCTGCGTCTGGTGGAGGGTGAGGAGTCCGCGTTCAAATTTATGATAGAGAGAGACGACTGGGTCAAGCGAGCATTGGAGGAACTGAGGGGGGAGATGTGGTAGGTAAAAAAGTTAAAACTTTAATATTAAATATTAATTTTTCTTGAATTATTTTTTATTATTTATAATTTTATATTATACCGAATTAAAATATTTGTTTTATGGTAAAGGTGATATAGTTTATCAAGTAGAGGACATACTAACAAAAAATCTTTCAAGGAGAAATTTATTAGAAAAATTCAGAGTAATTATTGAGGAGATGCAATTTATTCAAGATGGTAATATTGGTTATTTTACTTTAGAGAGTTTATTGGCGAGGGAAAAGATAGAAGAACTTGAAATAGAGCCAGATGATATTGAATATATTATTAAAT
>QMNJ01000122.1 GCA_003647715.1 Candidatus Coatesiibacteriota bacterium | reverse complement strand
TTTATCAATATCTTTTGATATTACCCTGTCATTAGTCAGGTGTGGAACTATACCCCTTATTCTCTCAAAAGCAACTCCTGTTCCATTACCCAGTTTACCTTTTAATCCTGCCAGTTCCACCCCCTGAGCGCAGCACATCAGGAGAATCGCACAAATGGTCTCAGCATTCTCAACTATGTTTCTCAACTTGAGGGCGCTTACCGGCGCCATTGACTGGTGGTCCTCCTGTTCGCCAGAGACAGGTATTGCTTCAATACTTGATGGATGTGAGAGAACCCTGTTCTCCGCCAGAAGCGAGGCGGCAGTATATTGAGAAATCATATAACCAACCTTTAGACCAGCATCGTCGGTCAGGTAAGCCGGCAAACCAGATATTTTCTCGTCTAGAAGGCGGTTGATATGCCTCTCCATTATCGCTGATAGTGAGGTAATAGCAATAGATAGGAAGTCACAGGCAAATGCAACTGGCTGACCGTGGAAGTTACCTGCTGACAGGTATTTTTCATCATCAGCGAACAGAAGCGGGTTGTCAACTGATGAGTTCATCTCTGTCTCACATATTGACCTTGCATAGCTAAGTGTATCAAGAACAGCACCTGCGACCTGAGGATAACACCTGATGGAATACGCATCCTGCACCTTATCTGAACTCTCCCCCACCACCTTACTACCTTCAAGAAGTGCCCTTATAATCTCCGCCACCCTTCTCTGACCAGCATGAGGTCTGACCGTATGAACTCTATCGTCAAACGGTGAAAAAGGTGACTTGAATATCTCAACGAGCATAGCCAGTGCCGTTATGGAGTTCATCAGTAGATTTTCTATTCTATGTATCTGAAGAGCGAGAATGGCTGTTGAGTAATGGCAACCATTGATAAGCGACAGCCCTTCTTTCGGTTCTAAAACAATTGGGTCAATACCTACGGATTTGAGGGCTTCTCTACTCTCAACCACTTTATTCTCATACCTCACTTTTCCCTCACCTATTAGCGTAAGAGCAATATGTGCAAGTGGTGCGAGGTCTCCCGATGCGCCAATAGAACCCTTCTCCGGAACTGACGGGACAACCCCTCTATTCAGCAAATCAACTATGGTCTTAATAACCTTAAACCTTATCCCTGAATTGCCTCTAAGAAGTGTATTTGACAATATCAACATTGTGGCACGAACGACCTCATCCGGCGCCGGCTCCCCAACACAGGCGGAATGAGACCTTATGATGTTCAACTGGAGTTCCCTAATTTTATCTCTCTCAACTCTAACTCCAGCAAGTTCTCCCACACCTGTATTGACACCATATACTGCTTTGTCTGACTCAATCAGTTCATTGAGATACTGATTTGACCTGTTTACTGACGACTCTGCATCGGATAAGACCTCAACTCTTTCTCGTTCAAGAGATACTTTCACTACATCACTTATATTCAGTTTCTCACCATCAATTACAATAGACATATCTCCTCCAGAATTGACTACCCTTTAGCCAACTCCTTCAACGAGACCGAGATGACTTTAGATACACCCGCCTCCTCCATAGTTATACCAATGATGTTGTCAACAATCTCCATCGTCTGCCGATTATGAGTTATTAATATAAACTGTATCCTGCTCTTCAGAAAATTGAGCATATCTACAAAATGAACTGTATTAACATCATCAAGGGCGGCATCAACCTCGTCTAGAAAGCAAAAGGGCGCCGGCTTCACATTCAATATAGCAAATAGAAGAATTATTGCAACCATCGCCTTCTCCCCACCAGAGAGAAGGTGTATGGTAGATAAACGCTTACCCTCAGGAACCGCTTCTATAAGGATATCTGCCTTTAGCGGGTCAACTCCTTCCTTAAGGTATATGCGAGCATTACCGCCTTTAAATATCTTGTTGAACAGTTCCTTAAATTGCTTGTCAACCTTCTCTATCATATCCACCAGAAAATTTCTTGATGTTTTATCAAGATAACTTATGGTCTCAATGAGATTCTCCTCCGCTTCTTTGAGGTCTTCAAGCTGAGCATCCATATTCTCAATCCTCTTCCTAACGCGCTCATATTCCCTCTCCGCCTCAAAGTTTATCTCACCCATCTTTGAAAGTTTATCCCTTACCTCTTCAATCTTTAACTGTGCTTCATCAACACCAAGACCCACCAGTTCATCCTCCGGCTCGTAGTCAACAAGCGAAACATTATAGGAGCGACTTATAGAATCAACCTCTGCCCTGGTCTCACCCGATAACCTGCCTATCTCTTCTTTCAATCTCAACACCGATTCGTTAAGATTTAACGCACTCTCCTCTCTTGACTTAAGGTCAATCTCAAGTTTACTTATTTCCTTCTCAATTTCAGACCTCTCTGACCTCAACTGGAATAGCTCACTATCATAGTTCTTCAAACTCTCATTCAGTTTAGCAACCTCTGACTCAAGTGACTTTATCTCTACCTCTGATTGTTCCATCATCTCTTTGAGTTCAGGTATCTCTAATCTTATTCTATCCATTCTCTCATTTATCTCTATCAGTTCTCTCCTAAAGTGCTCCAATCTTTCAACGCAATCGCCCAACCTATTCTTAGCATTCCTGCGCTCTATCTCAAGACGTTTCAAGGCATTGTTTGACCTCTCAATCTTGAAGCGATTCACATTTATTAACTCAGAAACTCTATCCACCTCTCTACGCACTTTCTCTTCTTTACCTTTTGCACTCTTGAACTCATCCTCAATGTCTTTTAGTGTCTTTATACGCTCCATGAGTTCACCTTCTGCATCCTCCATATCAAGAAGGCATACATCAAGAGAGCGCTCAACACGCTTCTTCTCATCTAACAGTGCGCTTTTTCGTATTGCTAACTTCTCCTCCTCCACCTCCAACTTCTCAACCTTTGATTCCTTTACCTCTAATTCTTTGCTAAGCTCTTGAATTTGTTTCTCCCTCTCTTCTTTCTTACTCCTTAACCTTGCAATGTTCTCCTCTAATGAACTTATATCCAATGCTGACACTTTCTCCAAATCCCTATTTGATACATCAGAGAGCGAGGCGAAGATTGTTCCATCAGGTAAAATCAGATAGCCATCAAGGGTTACCAGACCACTTCTTGGAATCACCCCGTCTTTGAGAAGGGTTAAAGCACCCTTAATATCCTTTATAAGAAGCATATCACCAAAAAGTTCATCCGCACCATCACCAACCACATAATCAGTCATATACCCGAGAACGGCATCTCGCCTAACAATGCTTCTGCCCTTATCCAATGGAATCTTAAATAGAACATCAGCACTCTTTTTAACTCCTTTTATTATTCTCTGCATCTCTTTTTCATCTTTGGTGCTTATGACATAATTGAGTAAAAATGTGGCAGCCCTGAATGCCTTCTCATAGCCCTGTTTCGGCTTCAAATCACCCTTCTTAATTCCGCTATCACCAATCTCATCACTTATCACCTTATAACCATAGATAACAGATGCTGGGGGAATTGCTGATAGGTCCTCAATTGCACCCTTCACCCTTGCAAGACGAAACTCCGCCTCTTTGAGCTCCTCCCTCGTCTTATTCACCTCCACATTCAACCCGTCTATCTTCCCCCTCACATTCTCTATATCCCCATTGAGTAATTTCTTCTCCTTCTTAAACCTTTTCAGTTCCTTTTCTATCAACGATAATCCCCTTTTGCACTCTTCGTCCCTCGCCATCAAACCAACCTTCTCCCTCTTTAGTGCTTCAATCTTTGTCTCAATCTTATTCACTAAGGTTCTCTTGTCATTTATTTCATTTTGCAATCTTGATAATTCATAAGTTGCCTCATAAGCCCTTGCTCTTGCACTCTCAAGCTCACTATTCAACCTCTCAAGATTCTGCATCCTCTTATCTATCAATCTCGCTCTCTTCCTTGTGATATATTCAATGAAGTCAATTCGTGCCATAAAGCCGGTATCCTTACCCTCTAATCTTTTAATCTCCTCAATAATCCTTCCCCTCTTTCTCGTTAGCGCTTTCTGCTCTTCTTCAATCTCACTTATTCTCACCCCGGCTGTCTTTATTCTCTCCTCATGAAGTTTTATATTACCTTCAATAGATGCAATATCTGTCTGCACTCTGTTCTTGCCTTCCACCTTCTCATTTATGATTACTGCAAACCTCGCATCATCAGACCTCTTTTCAGATAATAACTTCTCAAGAGATGATATCTCCGAACTCAAGTTCTCCCTCTTGTTATTAAGTTCATCTAATTCCATTTTCAGTTTTTCCAATGTCTCTTCATTTCCCTGCAACCTCATATAAGCAACATACACCTCAAGAGATGAAAGTTCTTCTCTCAGATTTAAGTACCTCTTTGCTCTTGATGCCTGCCTTCTGAGCGACCGCGCCTGAGATTCAAGTTCCTCCTTTATATCCTTTGCGCGCTCAACATTCATCCTGGTCGCCTCAAGCCGTCGCTGTGCCTCCTGCTTCTTCATCTTATAACCGAAGATACCTGCCGCCTCCTCAAATATCCTCCTCCGCTCCTCGGGCGCCGTAGATAGAACCGCATCTACCATACCTTGTTCAATCACTGTATAGAATCTCTTACCAATTCCAGTGCCATAGAACAGACCGCGAATATCCTTCAATCTGCTTCGCCTGCCGTTGATGCGATATTCGCTCTCACCCGACCTGTATAACCTCCTTAGTATGGTAAGTTCCTCATCACCATTACCATTTATTTCCGACGCATTACCAAGAGTCAGTTCAACTTCTGCCATACCTACAGCAGATTTATTCTCCGTCCCCTTGAAGATTACATCCTCCATCCTCTCACCACGCAATATACTGGGTCTCTGTTCTCCAAGCACCCACATAATGGAATCCACAATATTTGACTTACCACAGCCATTTGGACCCACAATTGCAGTAAGACCCTCCCTGAACTCTAAGGTGGTATTCTCCGGAAACGATTTAAAACCATGCAGTTTTATCTTTTTAAGAAACATAATTTTAGCTACCTATATACACGGGTATTTTAGCACATCAAATCTTGAACTATCATAACAC
>QMNJ01000121.1 GCA_003647715.1 Candidatus Coatesiibacteriota bacterium | reverse complement strand
TCAAACTATAACATCCTCTGACACCACTACACCCGCAGGTATTACCACCCTGGGCCATATCTTCACCCCCGCCTCAATCATCGCCTCCTCCTCTATCACCGCCCCGTCACCTATGAACGCACCAACATTATATAGACCTGTATCTACCATCTCACCCTTCACAAATGAATTCACCGTTCCACCCTGTTTGTTGACATCGCTTATCTTCACCTCATCGCCAATCACCACATCTTCACCTATCACACTGTATGATATTATCGCCCGCCTGCCAATCCTGGCACCCCTCATCACCACCGAGGAGGTTATGACCGCCTCGGGGTGAATATCGGTCTCAGGGTGGATGACCGAGCCACTCTCTCTTTGAGAGAAGTCAAGATTTGCTAAAAGGTAGTCCCATGGATAGCCGACAGGTCTCCAGTAGCCCTCCCCTATTACTGCCTTCACCATACCCCTGTATTCACCGATAATCAGCGCCTGAGGCAGTTCATACTCCCCTCTACCGCCAGGTGGTAATCTTCTCAATATCTCAAAAACCCTGCCATCAAAGTGGTAAGCACCAGCGTTTACCAGACCGCTCTTGAAGACCCCAGGGCTTTCCACAATTTCTGTTATCACTCCATCCTCAATCTCTATGCTTCCAAACCTTGATATATTGTCAACACTGTGTAATAGCACAGAGGGGCATTCGCAAGCAACCGCCTTTATATCCTCAGGTGAATACAGGTCATCACCATTTATTACCACAAATTCATCACCCACCATATCCTCCACAAGCAACACCGCCCCTCCACTCCCATCCTGAACCCTCTGCTCCACATACTCTATGGGAAGGTTATTAAACTCACTCCCAAGCGCCTCTGTAATCATCTCCGCCTTATAGCCAATGATGATTACCAGTGAGTCCACAATACCTGCTATGGTTTCAATATTGCGCTCAATAATAGTTTTGCCGGCAACCGACAACAATGGCTTTGGTCTCGTCAATGTAATCGGATAAGTCCGGGTGGACCTTCCAGCTGAGAGAATTACGCCTTTCACAATTATCTCTACCCTATACCATAGTTGGGTGCTTCACGGGTGATTATCACATCGTGGGGGTGCCCCTCAACAAGTGATGCGTGGCTAATTCTTATAAACTCCGATTTGGTTCTCAGGGTCTCTATATCTCTTGCACCTACATACCCCATACCGGCTCGGAGACCACCTACCAACTGATATACCACATCCGCCAGTGGACCCTTGTATGGCACCCTTCCCTCAATGCCCTCAGGGACCAGTTTGGATGTCCTCAAGCGACCCTCCTGGAAATATCTGTCTTTGGTCCTGCCGGTCTTCATAGCCGCCAGTGAGCCCATACCATAATAGACCTTGAACCGCCTGCCTTCATAAAGTATCTCCTCTCCGGGGCTCTCATCAGTCCCGGCAAATATTGAGCCAATCATAACACTTGAAGCACCTGCAGCAATCGCCTTGGTTATATCACCCGAATACTTAATACCACCATCTGCAATCACTGGAATACTGTGCTTGTCTGCCTCCTCAGTGCACTCCATTATGGCGGTTATCTGGGGAAGACCAATCCCAGCGATTACCCTTGTGGTGCAGATAGCGCTTGGACCAATTCCCACCTTGACCGCATCAGCACCCTTCTCTATAAGTTCCCTCGTCGCCTCTCTTGTGCAGACATTGCCTGCAACAATTTCTACATCTGGACACCTCCCCTTTATCTTCTCCACCACCTCCAGAACCCTCGTTGAGTGCCCGTGTGCGGTATCAACCACCACGCAGTCAACCCCCGCCTCTTTCAAAGCAGATACCCTGTCTAATGTGTCGGGACCTGTCCCAACCGCAGCGCCTACTCTCAGGCGACCCAGATGGTCCTTGCAGGCGTTAGGATGCTCCATCCTCTTCATAATGTCCTTCACGGTTATAAGACCCTTAAGATGACCATCATCATCCACAACAAGTAGTTTCTCAATGCGGTGCTTATGTAGAATATCAATCGCTTCATCCAGAGATGTCCCCTCTGGAACCGTAACCAGATTCTCCTTCGTCATCACCTCCTCAATCTTCTTGCTCAGGTCCCTCTCAAAGCGGAGGTCACGGTTAGTAAGTATCCCAACCAACTTACCTTTGCCGGTAGTAACAGGAACACCTGATATGCGATATTCAGCCATAATGTCCATTGCATCTGCTATTGTCTTATCAGGTGGCAATGTTATGGGGTCTATAATCATACCGCTCTCGGAGCGCTTCACCTTGAGGACCTCTCTCGCCTGCTTACTTATTTCCAGATTACGATGGATAATACCTATTCCCCCCTCCCTGGCAAGTGCGATAGCGAGTTCCGCCTCTGTTACCGTATCCATTGCAGAACTCAATATGGGGATGTTTAACGCAATGTTGTTGGTGAGTTTTGTGGTTACATCAACCTCATCGGGGAGGACATCAGACCTTTTAGGCACAAGGAGGACATCATCAAATGTCATACCATAGTCATCACGAATCTTCGCCATAGCATATCCTCCTGTATATGAGTGAATATTAAAAAATAGGATAACAAATATGGGGATAATATCAAGTGAGATAATATTGAATATTCAATTTTATTCAACTACTCCATAATTCTATACAACTCCAGCCGTCTCTTTGTATCCTCCATCTCAAGTAAAAGTTCAAACTCATAAGGCAAATCCATCTCCATCAACCTCTCGGGCAGACCGCCCCAGTCGCCGTCTGCGCCCCTATAACGGTCATATAATAATAAATATCTGTATCCACCCTTAACTGCATATTCAAGCGCCTCATCCGGCTCGCTCATATCAAATGGCACCTGGTCATACTCCCACAGGTCTGCCCTCGCATCAGGCAGATAGAGATACCACAGGTCAGTTGATAATACTACCGATGGGTCATCCACACCATCATCCCGCAATACCTCCGCCACACCTCTTATCGCCTCCCTCTCCCACACAACCGCCTCATCGGCCCTGTTAATCCTGTTATATGAGTATGCAAACATATAGAGTATCACCAGAACAACTATTATGAATCTTATAGGAAACCACCCCAGCCGCCTCCTTTCAAGTCGCTCAGGGATGAACCTAAATATGAACCACACGCCCCCGAAGGCGAGGAAGGGTAACACCGGTAGTAGATAGTCCGAATAAGCCCGATATACGAAGGTGATTGCGAGATATATGGATAGAGCGACTATTATAAACCTAAACCAGTTATTTTTCACTTTTATTAGAAACACGATTAGCCCGGCATAGGAGAGGTAGATTAGGGGCGGGTTGAGGTGAAATGAGGTGACGAAGGCGTTTATGCTCTTCACCCAGTTGACGATAAAGCCAAGCGGATTGTCGGCAAAGACGCCGATTATATTAAAGCGTCCACCGGTGGTGAGAAATCTCGCCCAGTCATTTATATGATTTATGGTGAACCAGATGGTCTTTGCGTTCTCTGAGTATAGCGGGTTGCCCCACTCGTGCGTTGCAATAGCGAACTGTGGCATTGCACCAATTATGAAGCCGGCTGTGTAGTAAAGCGACTGATAGAGACCGGCACGCCTGCCTTTTATGATGAATATATAGACAATAAAGACGGGCAATAGATAGATGCTTATATACCTGAAGGTGAAGGCGACACCCAGTATGAGACCATACAGTATAATCCGCCAGTTGCGGTTCTCATCGCTGAAGTTGTAAAAGACCACAATAGACGCAAGAATGAGAGCACCTGAGAGCATAAAGTCCTTGGCTCCTATGGATTTTAGTATGAATACCTGTGATACAGACATTGCAAGGCAGGTGAAGAAGGCGACCTTCACATCTGAAAGACGCATTACAACCAGAAAGGTTAGTAAAAGCATCAGGAGTGAGAAGGGTAGTGATAGCCACCTTTCGGCGGTTATGTATGGCACTCCGAACTTATGCGTCAGAGCCAGGAGAGCGGGGTAGCCGATATTCCAGTATGGCGATGGCTGTATGTCGCCTTCAATGATTGACTTTGAGACCATATAGACCATATGCTTGTCCATCATATCGCCGATATATGGATTTATGTGGGGTTTGAGGATGGTAAATACGGTAATTATGTGTAGAACTAATACCAATAATATTAAAAAAAATATTTGCCTGCTCATAATAGTCCTCTTAAATAGGGATAAACATAAAAAATAGCATCTATATCAGTTCCTTTACTTTATAATAATACATTACTCTTTATTTATTCAGTAAATAAAATTGTCATTACCCAAACTTGTTTGATAAAATCCTATGTATAAGAAGTTGCTCTAGAGTGGAGGTTGTATTTAATTATGCGTTTTATAAACAGATATACTAGACAGGGAACATTGATTCCACTGTTGCTTATCGTCCTCTCTTCTCTGCCTTCTATCTCAACCGCACAGAACTACGGCTTTGAGGTCCCCAGGGAGGTCGTTGATGTCTATGTTGAGCCCGATTCATCAATGCGCATCATCTACCACATTGGCTTCACTACCCTGTTAGGGTATGACCCCATAGATGTGGTGGATATCGGCTTCCCTACCAACGACTACGACATAAACACAGTAAAAGCTTGGATAGATGGAAGGCGATTAACAGACATAAGAGTGAGCGAATATATTGACATCGGGGTTGAGGTCCACCTGTATGGTGATGAGCAGATATATCCGGGTGAGACCAGCATCCTCAAGGTGGAGGGTATAAACTACAACATGGTATGGCAGGACACGGCGGATGAGGATTATGCAAGTGTAGAGTTCATACCCACCTGGTTTGATGACGACTTCGCATTTGGAACCACAGACCTCACTGTGCGATTCCACCTTCCACCGGGCATAGAACCTGACGAACCAAGATGGCACGAGGTGGAACCGACGGAGAAGGCAATGGTAGACGATAGAGTTGTCTATACCTGGCACATACCTGATGCCTGCCCCTACGAGCAATACAGGTTTGGCGCTTCGTTTCCCAAGAGGGTCATCACAGGACCGATTAAGACACAACCTCCGTTTATAATCT
>QMNJ01000120.1 GCA_003647715.1 Candidatus Coatesiibacteriota bacterium | reverse complement strand
AATGAACTCCAGGGATATGAGAATAAAGGTGATGAGGTGTTCTCAAAGGCAGCATTTGGTTTTATCTGGACAATAGCACCATTCACCCCTCATATAGCAGAGGAACTGTTCCATCAGGTGGGTGGAGAAGGGACCATATTCAGGTTCGGATGGCCTGAGTATGATATGGCTAGTTTCGTGAAAGAAACTGTTGATTATGTTATACAGATAAATGGGAAGGTGCGAGGTCATATTACCGTGAAAGCAGGTCTTGAAGAGGAGGAGCTAAGAGAAATAGCCCTCAAAGATAAGAAGATAAACAATAAACTATCTGGAAAAGAGATTGAGAGAATAATCATTGTGAAGAACAAATTGATAAATATTGTGGCAAAATAAATCCTATTAAGCAACTCTTCTGTAAACAGAGACAAGAACATTCTCACTTGATTTCAATGAAGATATTCGTCTAAATCCATTTTCACCAAATATCTTATCGTAATCACGAGAGATATGGACAAGAAGTTTACTGCCCTCAATTACCCGAAAGAGCAGACCACCAAAACCTGTTGGTGTAGTCATATCCGCCACCAAAACCTGAGAAGACACTCTACACGCCTCGCCTATAGCAGAGATTGCCTCAATATCGCTTAACTCGTGGATGGTAAAAACAAACAGCGATAGGTCAAACGAACCATCCTTAAAAGCAAGTTCTTCAGCATTCATACAGAAGAAGTGAGCATCCTTATGTAGCTTTTTCGCTACTTTCATCTTAAACAGGTCTGTATCTATACCGACAAGAAATCTACCACTTCCACCTAACGACGATAAAGTATCACCAATGGCACAACCTATATCAATTATTCTCATTGAACACCCAATAGATTGCATAATGGCTTTTCTCATATTCATCACAAAAGGTAGGTTCCTTGACACCAGACCTGCAATGAAAAGATAGAGCCGCCTAATAAATGGCATTTTAAGGGGAACACCTCCTAACCGCCAAATTCAGCAATGTGTATAGGAGTATATATGGGACCCTTGCCAGTCAGGGTGCTCTCCATAAGAATCATCTTACTTATTATATCATCACCTATGACCCTGCCACTGCTCTCCTCAATCTTCTTCGTCAATGCAATATTGCTCTTTGGATACCTAATCCTGCCCAGGGTGATGTGGGGATGATAATCCCTCTTATCCCTATCTATACCAGCTCTCTCAAGTTCATCACTCACTTTTCGCTCCAACTCCGCTATCTCTTCAAAACCCCTTGTTATTCCAGCCCAGATAATCCGTGCTCTCTTTGGATGGGGGAATGCGCCAAACCCCTCTATCTCTATCGGGAAAGGAGCAAATTGTGAAGAGACATTAGTAATAATTTCACTGATAGAGCCGACCATCTCAACATCTATATTACCAAGAAATCTGAGGGTGATGTGAAGGTTGTTAAGTTCAACCCACTTTGCATTTCTGCATATGGAAGAGACCTCATCTATAATCTCCAAAAGAGATTGCCTGACTGTTTTGGACAATGGTAATGCTATAAAAGACCTTGGCATATTAAATCACTCAAGAGACATTCCAGACAGAATTCTTCTTGTCACATCAAGTGCCATCTGACTGGTATATAGGCGAACCCTGTCTCTTGTCATTTCACCAAGCATCAACTTCTTTGAACCCAATTCATTATCATATGACCATCCGATATATACAAGACCGACGGGTTTCTCAGCTGTCCCACCAGTAGGACCTGCTATACCGGTTGTGGATACAGCGATATTTGAGGCGAATTTCTTCCTTACTCCTAGCGCCATCTCCTCTGCGGTTTCTGGCGACACAGCACCAAAGGTTGAAAGTGTCTTCTCCGACACACCAAGCAGGTTTGACTTTGCCTCATTTGAGTATGCTACCACCCCACCGAGGAAGTAATCACTTGCACCTGGAACAGATACAATTCTATTTGATACAAGACCACCTGTGCATGACTCTGCAGTAGATATGGTCATTCCATTCTGCCTTAAAAGTTTACCAACCACAATCTCTAAACCATCCTCACCATAGCCATAGAGTTTCTCACCAAGAATGTCCTCCAGAATACTCTTTGCCTCTTTGAACATCTTTTCTGCAAATTCTTCCTCACCTCTCACTTTAACTCTTACTGTTACATCAACGAAGTGCGGGTAGTATGCAAGGCATATACTCTCTCTTTTCTCAGCCCATTCTCTGAGTGGTCCAACAGCATCATAGACAGCCGACTCAGCAAGCCCCACCACCTTTGCATCAAGTATATGAAGGTCAGATAAACCAAAGCCCTTCTCCTTCAATGATGGGATAACGCTTTCAACCATTATTGCCTTCATCTCTGCTGGAACACCTGGAAGAGCGATTATGGGTTTCTCATCTTTATATACCTCAAAGCCATAAGCAGTGCCAACTGGGTTTCTGAATAATATAGCACCTTCTGGCTGATATGCCTGCTCTTTATTCGGTTCCGGCATATCAACACCCCTCTTTGAGAATCTCTGTTTTATATCATCCAGTATCTCCTTATGTTCTACCATGTTAACTTCCACAAATTTACATATAGCGTCTTTGGTCTTATCGTCACTTGTTGGACCAAGACCGCCCGAAACGATAACACCATCAGACCTCGTGACACAAAACCCGAGAGCATCTATGATTTCCTTTTCATCATCCCCCACCGTCATTATGGTCTTTACATCAACGCCTATTTCTGCGAGTTTGGCGGATATGAATGTGGAGTTGGAATCAACCTTTGAGCCAGTCAACAGTTCATCACCGATAATAATAATAGAGAAGAATGCGGTCCTCGCAACCATCTATATTTACTCTATATCAATAAAGTTGACATTGAGATTGAACTCATCACTTAACTTATTTGCCAGCGCCTCCATTCCCACGCGCTCAGTTGCATAGTCCCCTGCAAACAGAAGAGACACACCACCCTGCTGAGCTGGGTGATATGTTCCCTGACTGGGTTCACCTGTTATAAGAAGGTCTATATCATACTCTATCGCCTCTGCCAGTGCAAAAGCCCCTCTTCCGCTGACAACTGCTGCGGTCTTTACTGTATCTTTGCCCTCCGACCTTATCAACTTTGATTCTGTATTGAGACCTTTATTTATTCTTTCAATCAAATCATCAAGCAAGATATCTCTGGCGAAGTGTCCCCTGAAGCCAATTGGACCACCCCTATAGAAACCAAATGGAACGACATCCTCTATTTCAATCATTCTAGCAAGAGTTATATTATTACCAACCTCAGGGTGAGCATCAAGAGGGAGATGGCAGGTATAAAGGTTCAATTCAGCCCTCATAAGTCCTTTCAGCAGTTCATACTTATCTCCAACTATCGGCTTTGCATCCCCCGCCTCGAACAGACCGTGGTGGACTATAAGGAGGTCAGATTCGTTCTCACCAGCCCTCTCTATGACCTTTTCATTCAATCTAACAGCAAGCGAGATATTCTCAACCTCATCAGTTAATGAACCAACCTCAAGACCATTAAGGAGGTCATCTTGAAAGATACCTATATCAAGATAATCATCAAGATAATCAATCAACACATCAAGTTTCATATATTCGCACTCCCAATATAGAGAAATATTCTCAATGTCAAATTAGCATATACTCCTGCAATTATATCATCAATCACAATCCCCCAACCACCCTCCAAACTCTGAGATAAACTGGCAGGCGGAGGTTTTATTATATCAAAGAATCTGAACAATATAAACGAAAGTAATACTGAAAGCATATCCAGACCTGAAAAGAAAGATATTGCTACCAGTTGACCAACCACCTCATCTATTACAATCACTGATGGGTCTTTTCTGTTCAATCTCCTCTCAATGTAAGATGAGACCGGTATAGAGATTGTAAATAATATCACTACCACGGGGATGAATATAAACTTGTGTTCTCCCGTCAGGATGTAGAGTGGTATAGCAGATGCAGAGCCAAAGGTTCCTGGAGCAAATGGTATCTTACCTATATAGAACCAGGAGGCGAAGACCCTGTATATTTTATCCTTCATACTCAACCAACAATGACTTTCTTATTACGCAATATATAAATAATTCCCGTCAGTAGAGTAATGACCACTGTCAGGACAAGAAGATAATAAAGAATAAATTCACCTTCAACCCTGAATATCTGCCACATAAAATCCATAAAAATCTTATATATAGGCAGATAAGATAGTTTGAGGAGATAGATGAACACCACAGACATCTGGAGGAATGTCTTAACTCTGGCTATTGGGATGGGTTGAATAACCACGCCACGGTAAGCGGCAATAGAGCGAATCCCGGTTATAAACATCTCTCTCCCTACAATCAAAACAACCGGCCAGTCATCTATCAAACCTCTGCCAGCAATGCTTATGAGACCCACAGAGACGAGAATCTTATCAGCCAGTGGGTCCATAAACTTGCCTAAACTGGTTATTGAGTCGGTTATTCGCGCTATACAGCCATCAAATATATCGGAAACAGCAGCAATCAGGAAAACATAGAATGAAACAATGTCAGTCCACCTCATTCCCACCATTATTGACAGCAGGAACACAAATGAGAGAGCAATACGACTAAGGGTGATGCAGTTTGCAATGTTCAAGGACTTATTCTCCCAATAAAATCGTATCCCTTAACCCCGACAATCAAAATATTCACAATATCACCACTATGATAACTTGTCCTGCCAGGTATTAGGATTTTACCATCAACTTCAGGTGCCTGAAACCATAATCTCCCCTCTGAACCCCTACCCAGCGAGTAAGGTAGTTCCACATTGACACTCTCTATTATCGCCTCTTGAACACTGCCCACAAATCTCTGTCTTCTCTTCTCCACACCCACCCTGTAATAGGCGCTCATCAATCTATGGAATCTACCCATCTTTTCTATTTCATCTACCTGCTCGTTCATAACCGCAGAAGCAGTCCCGTCCTCTCTGTAATAGGGGAAGGCAGTGAGATGGTCAGGGGGCGAAGATTTAATATTCTCCATAAGAGATTTGAACATATCAAATGTCTCGCCAGGGTGTCCCACCATAAATGTCAAACGAATTACAATACCAGGCACCGCTTTATATATGCCTTCTATCCACTT
>QMNJ01000119.1 GCA_003647715.1 Candidatus Coatesiibacteriota bacterium | reverse complement strand
TTCGTCCTTCATGTTGGTTATGGTCAATCTGTAGTTCACTTCTTCCATCGGCTCGGTAATAAGGGTGACCACATCCTTTCTATTGTCAATTATGTCCTCTATTTTTAACACAGTGCCACCTTCTGCATAGATTGAATAATTCTTTATGTCCAATGCTGTGTCCGGGGATATTGCGGAGGAGAATGTTATCACCAGGTGTGTTCTATCAATTACCTCTACTGAACCTATGGTAATCTTTATCTCCCTCTCTGTCTCATAACTCCTGCCGGGGGGAGTTCCAACCTTAGCACAGGTGAGAAATAGCACCAGCAGTAATAAGGTAAACAGTAAAAGAGTAATATTTTTTATAACATTATACATATATTGCTCTTATGATGTTTTTATTATTAGATACATATACAAGATTGATTGTAAATGTTTATAGTTTTTATAAATTGTTATTTATTTATATGTTAAAATTCTAATATGAAACATGTTAAGTTGCTAACAATTTTTACTTTATTGATTTCTTCTTACACAGTGGTGTTTGGTCTTCAGTATGTTATTGGTCCCGATGATGTGCTGGAGATAAAGTTATGGGGTGAGCCAGAGATTGATGACCAATGGGTTGTCTCTGAGAATGGTAACATTGACTTCCCTCTCCTTGGTAGGACAAAGGTTGCAGGGTTGACGGTAGAGGAGGTGGTGGACAAGCTCAACGATGGTCTTTCAAGGTATTATAAGAACCCCCAGGTAATGATAAAGATAGTAGAGTATGGTAACTGCGAGATATATGTTCTGGGCGAGGTAAAGAGTCCGGGGGTATATCACTACCAGAGGGAGGCGACTGCTATGGAGGCGATTCTTATGGCGGATGGTTTCACCAGAAATGCTAATAAATCTTCAACTTTGGTGATAAGAAATGTTGATGAAAGCCCTGAGGCAATCAAGGTAGATATGGATAAAGTTTTAAGGGACGGTATGCTCGCTTTGAATGTAGAGTTAAGACCTGGTGATGTAGTGTATGTGCCAGAGAGATTTATTAGCAATGTTAACCAGTTCATATCTGATATCACGCCTTCATTGTTAGCATTTATCAGGGCTAATTCAATCTATAGATTACAATGGTAGTGGTTTAAGAATAAAGATGAACAGGTTATTTGAAAAAGATGCGACATTAAGTGAATATTTGGGCGTTATCTTAGACCGAAAGTGGATGGTTCTTACAATTGTGCTTATAACTGTGGTGATAACAGCAATATTCACCTTCACCGCCACCCCGGTCTATAAGGCAACTACAGTTCTGAGAGTCAGATACCAGCCCAGCATTCTTGGTGGCAGTGAAGCATTTTCATACTACTATTGGAGTCCGAATTTCCTGGACACTGAGATGGAGGTAATCAAGAGCAGGAGTATTGCTCTTGGAGTGATAAGCAAACTTAAAAGTGCCCTGCTTACTAAGCCATCCGAGTGGAATGATTATTTCATAGAGTTCAACATTACTGAAGACACAAGACCTGGCAACTATAAGGTAATCTTCATTGATGACTCTGATTTTAATGTCCTTGCGGGTGATGGCAGTGTAATAGGTAGTGGCACCAATGGTGAGAGATTTAAGAGCGATGGACTTGATTTCATTCTCAAGCATCCATCGGGAAAGCAGGGATTATCGTGTTCATTTACCATTCTAAACTTCTATCCTATGGTTTCCGATTTGAGGGCAAGGACATCGGTTTCGTTACTGGAAGGAATAGACCTGGTTCAGGTGAGTGTCTTTGGTTCCGACCCGGACCAGATTACCAGAGAGGCAAACCTACTGACAAAAGTATATATGGAAAATAGTTATGTTGCTGAGAAGGAGCAGGCGAAGTCAACAAAGGAATTTATAGAGGAGCAGTTGGAGAAGACGAAGGAGACCCTTGCAGAACTTGAGGAAAGAGAAAATGAGCTGATGATTACCGAGGGCATATATGACATTGATGTGAACCTATCAAAGATGATTTCCAATATCTCGGATCTTGAAGCACAGAAACTGGACCTGGAGATACAGCTTTATGCCCTTAACAGTGAGATTGAGAGGACCCTGAAAATCCTGAACTCAGATGATGATTCATTCCTTGACCTCGTAAATCACCCCATATATACCAATAAGAATATTACTGATGCTTATCACAGATATCTGACGGCAACTGATGAGAAGGAGAAGTTGTTGGAATTTTATACAGAGGAGCATCCAAAGATTGAGGAGTTGAATGCTGAACTTATTACCATCAAGAATAATATAAAGGAATTACTCTATGATAGTTTATATACCGGCAATGCGGGGTATAAGAAGCGAGACCTTGAAGATAAGATTGGTGAGTTAGAATATAAAATCAAGCAGTGTGACACAGAGTTAGAGAGATATCCGGCGAAGAGCTTGAGTTTGGTGAGGACGGAGCGGGAGAAGATGGTGAATGAGAACATGTATAATCTTCTGCTTTCTAAGTATCAAGAGGTCAAGATTGAAGAGGCGATGAGAAAGACCTATATAAGAGTCATTGACCCGGCTGTTAAGCCCTTGGCTCCAATAGGACCAAAACATAGAAGAAATATGGTAATGGGAATGATACTGGGCGTGGTATTGGGGCTTCTTTCATCCATAGTCCTTGAACTGCTTGACAATACCATTCATACTCCTGAAGAGGTTGAGAGGTTTACCAAGCTACCGTTGGTGGGAATTATTCCCAAACCCATAGCTGATTATGAAATAACGCAAAAAAACAAGTTTCTCAATATTTTCAGAAGGGAGAAACCCCTAGAAGAGTTTGAAGACCTGTTCTTCAATATCATAGAGTTTCCCAAAACACCGTTCTCTGAATCGTTCAGAACCCTTAGGACCAATATGCTTTCCACCATGGTTGGTAAGAAACTGAACTCCATATTAATAACCAGTGTGGATAGAAATGAGGGTAAGACAACTATATGCACTAATCTTGCTATGTCGTTTGCATTGACAGGTAGAAAGACACTTCTTATTGACACAGACCTCAGGAAGTCGGAGCATCACAGGATATTCAAGGTTAAGAGAAGTCCAGGCATCTCTGATATCTGTTTGAAGGAGACAGTGCTCAAGAAGGCGATAAGAAAAACCAGCGTAGATAATCTATTCATCCTTACCTCAGGCAGGAGGATTCCAAATCCTGCTGAAGTGCTTGAATCCGAGATTATGAACGATGTTATACAACAGATAGACAGAGAATTTAACATCGCTATCTTTGATTCACCACCCATTCTTCCGGTCTCAGACCCAATGATACTTGGAAAGAAGATAGATGCGACTTTCTTGATAATTCTTGCTGATGTATCACTTATCAAATCCATAGACCTAGCCATAAGTTCCGCGGAATCCGCAGGGGTTAAACTTAAAGGTGTGATATTGAATGCTATGAGCTATGAATCTACCTATGGCAAATATAAATACAGGTATTATTACGAGTGAGAATATCTGACAGTAGAAGTATTAGACCCCATCTTGTGAATCTAATCTCTGATTTCCTTATTTTGGGAAAAGATATATTACCTGAGGCTGTTACGCTGAACGATAAACTTCTTCAGTATTTGACCACAAACCGGCTATTGCCACTGGTTTTCTACATTTTACATAAGAATGCTTTTGTCATTGATGGGTCGCATATAAAAGTGCTAAGAGATGCATATAATAGTTCCATAGCGAACTTTCTCATAGTAGAAGACCAGTATAGAAGAATTAAGAAAGCCCTTAAAAATGTCCAATATATCGTATTCAAGGGGATATCTGCCTCAAGCACATTATATCCCCTTCCATACCTCAGACCCCAGGGTGATATAGATATAATTGTTCAAGAAGATGCTATAAATACCTGTATTGAGCTTCTGGAAAAACACGGTTATAAAATGGTAAAAAACCCCGACCCATCAAGCGAATACACTCTTCCTATTTTGCCAAAACATAGGGAAGGTCTCCTGGTGGACATACATATGGATTTGAAGAGGCGAGATATGAGGAAGATTCCCTTTCGTGAGTTGCTTGACAACGCCTACCCCACTGAGCACGGGTTGTTCCTGAAGCCCCCTGCTCTTCTGGTATCACTTACAGTTCATGCACATCTCCACTGGTTCATCCTCCCCCTAATCAACTGGCTCGATATCGCTCTGATGGTGAATAAAATGGATTGTAAAGAGATTTACCAGGCATACGAACTGGCAAGGAGATGGGGCTTTGAAAGGGCTTTCGTTTATTCAACAGGTATCGCCTGCGAACTCTGGGGCATATCACCGCCACACCTTCCGAGGATAGTAAGCACAAAAACATCTATCAAGATACTCAATATAATATCTGCAATAAGAAGTGGGTTTATAAGTAAGGTATCAAAAGCATTGACATTTTACATCTTCATGGAGAGGGATATGAAAACATCTTATATCATTGAAAGAGCGCTGTATTACATAAAGGATATCACAAGGTGAAAGTTAGAAATCTAATTATTAAAGTTATACTGATAGTTATCGCCATTCTCACCATAATTGCTCTATTCACCCGCAGGTTTCTTCGCGAATACCCTGAGTTCAAGAAGGACAAACATTATTTAGAAGAGAGTATCAGATGAAACTGAACAACAGGTGTATCAGAAATCCCGTAATCAAGGGCACTGTGAGGTTGTCATCGAGCCAATGAGACAGAGAACCCAGTAGTAGGTGCGTTGGCATTGTCTCTACCAGAGTGGCGATTATTGCGCCAAAGAGCCCTTTCATAAACCCGAGAAATAATACACCAATACCAAACGCTACCGCAAAGAATGCTAAACTACCCTCAATGCTCTTGTCACCCCAGAAAAGACGCTCTTCGCCAATCCTACTCCCAACAAAAGTAGCCATAGGGTCCCCCAGAGATAGAAAAAACAGAACCGAGACCGCTATATTCTTCGGCAGATAGAATATGACAATCAGAGAAGATGCTATGAAGTATGTAGCACCCGAGAACCGCCACCCTTCCTCCTCCTTCATAAAACCGCAGAGAAATCTATATAGATATCCCTTGTCCTCTGCCCTCAACAAAAATATTCTAAGAATATCAATCATTAGCGACCCCGCGAAGACAATCAGAAGTATCTTACACAGTGAGATTCTATCTGGAACTATATAT
>QMNJ01000118.1 GCA_003647715.1 Candidatus Coatesiibacteriota bacterium | reverse complement strand
TTTGACAACATCGCCGTCCGCCTTCTCGTTCCCGCCGTTGACTCACCATCAATGCCCTCCGCCCACGCATCTAACTCATTCGCTTTCTATATGTTCACCCACAGGACCTACGGCAGGTGGGCGTTAATAATGCTCCCCCTCACCTGCCTGATTGCCTACTCCAGGGTCTATATAGGCGTCCACTACCCATCGGATATAATCGCTGGAGCACTGCTCGGTTCTCTACTGGGTCTTGGAATGTCCCTGGGTTTCAAATACGCTTTCAGAAAGAGATTATGAAAGTAATCATCTTAATTATACCCATAGTCGTCCTAATTTGTATTCAACTCATACCAATCGGCTATGGAACTGACATTGACAACTACAGAGTAATGCTTTCATCCAAAACACTAATAAAAGAAGGCAGATATATTCCATCAAGGAACTTCGGCTACCCTCTGAATGAGATTATAATGTCTCCACTGTATGCTCTGGGAAAGAACATCGCCACTAATACTGCAACTCTCATCCTCTTCATCCTCTCCATCTTCATATTCTATAAACTAGCAATGTCGTTCAAAGCGGACTACCCAAAGGTCATAACCATAATATATGCATTCCACCCCATATTGTTGAAAAATGCCACCATCCCGCTTGACTACATCTGGTCGCTTGCATTCGTTATGTCATCGCTCATCACAGCAGGGGAGAGAAAGCCAGTCATATCTGGAATGGCACTTGCAATCGCCGTCGGCTTTAGAGCGGGCAACATTCTGTATCTACCGATACTTCTTTTAGTTCAAAAGAACACAAGAGAGCGAATAATCACCATAATATCAACCCTCGTGTTATCTCTCGTCCTATATTCACTGCCGATTTCATACTTCATCAATAAACCGCTCAATCTCGCTATGGGAGGAGAAAGAAGCATAACACTGATGTTCAGGAATGCTCTTGGTCTGTTTGGAAACATTGGCTGGCTGATGGTCATAGTCCTTGCAATACTATGGTTGATAAAACAGTTAAGAAGTAGACCGGCTGACAGAAGGGTGATGAGGGGTAATATCGCTCTCACAGCCCTCATTGCCATAAATATTGCCATTTTCGTCACCTTCCCGTTTGAGACCGAATACCTCATCACACTCCTGCCGGCGTTCCTAATCCTCATATCGCAGAGGGCACCGCGCCCTCTCCTGGCACTTCTTGCTATTGCGGTTATCTCATACAACCT
Source organism: Candidatus Coatesiibacteriota bacterium (assembly GCA_003647715.1). Taxonomy (GTDB): domain Bacteria; phylum RBG-13-66-14; class B26-G2; order B26-G2; family B26-G2; genus B26-G2. The sequence goes on along the minus strand of QMNJ01000118.1, from coordinate 3,952 downwards.
CGTCTGGTTTGATATCACCAGCACCGGAATTAAAGCAAGAGAAGGGGTGATTATAAGCCAGATTGAAGGGCGAAAGCACCTTGAAAGATTGAGGTCGGAATTGCCTGAGGCGAAAATACCCGAGCCAGCAATTATCGTCTGTGCCCTTGGAGAGGCACTATACTTTGACAACCCTGATATGAAGGTTGTATCTCTGGCACAGGAGGGCATATACGACAAAACACTTATCAAGGCAAGGGGACGGGATGTATTCTTTGTCTACATAGGAGATGAGAACTATATCAGTCGTATGGTTGAGAGGGGCTACCATATATACTATCTCCCCTATGCCAGAGAGATGACGCTCATCACCTATGGTTATGACATCTATGAATATGGTGATGAACTCAATATTTGAGAGATATGTGCTAATGCCTTTTGTTATAATAAATAACTTAATAAGAATTTATTATGGCAGACGGTTTCAAAGTTCTTTTAGTTAATCCCCCGTTTCTGCCACAGCATGGCAGATACTCAAGATACAACCGAAGTCCTGGCATCACTAAGTCAGGCACTTTGTATTATCCCCTGTGGATTGCCTTCGCCGCCGGTGTCCTTGAAAGGGCGGGCTTTGAGGTAAAACTCATTGACTGCCCCGCACAGTGCATAGACCTTAACGGTCTCTTAGAGATAGCAGAAGGTTTCAAGCCAGACCTCATTGTCATTGAAACATCAACACCGAGCATATATGAGGACATAGATACAGCAATGGCTATTAAATCAAGGTTGGGCAAGGTCAAGATATGCATCACAGGAACGCATCCAAGCGCCCTCCCTGAAGAAACACTATCAATGGCTCCAGATATTGATTATATTGCAAGAAGAGAGATTGATTACACACTACTTGAACTCGCTCAGAAACTATCAAGAGACGAAGACACATCAGACATCCTCGGCATATCCTATCGCAAGGATGGAGAGGTGATAAACAATCCCGACAGACCATACATTGAGAACCTTGATGAGATGCCATTCCTTGCAGAAGTAGTTAAGAAGCATCTGAGAGTGGAGGACTACTTCTTCGCAGCGGCGCGCTACCCTGAGATTATGATGATAACGGGGAGGGGATGCCCCCATAAGTGCATCTTCTGCCTGTGGCCGCAGACCATACATGGTCGTGGCTACCGCCTTAGAAGCGCCCAGAATGTGGTAAAAGAGTTCAGATATATCAGGGAGAATCTGCCTCAGGTGAAAGAGGTAATCATTGAAGATGATACATTCACCGCCAACATGAAGCGAATAAGACAGATATGCAAACTGCTTATTGAGGACAATAACAAACTACTATGGTCTGCTAATGTGCGCGCCAACCTTGACTATGAGACAATGGTATTGATGAAGGAGGCAGGTTGTCGTCTTCTAATTGTGGGGTATGAGACGGGAGACCCAGAGACCCTGAAAAGAATGCATAAGGGCATCACACTTGAGATGAGCCATAACTTTGCCCGCTCTGCCAAAAGGGCGGGACTATTGGTCCATGGCTGTTTTATGGCAGGCAATCCTGGGGAGGACAGAAGGACACTGTCAGAGACGCTTCGCCTATCAAAGCGCCTCAATCCTGATACCGCACAATTTTTTCCGGTGATGGCATATCCAGGGACGGAGGCATACAAGTGGGCAAAAGAGCGGGGTTTTCTATTAAGCGACAATTACCGTGACTGGGTAACGGAGGAGGGCTTGCACAATTGTGTGATAAGGACCGAGCATCTGACGCCGGATGAATTGGTGCATTTCTGCGACTATGCCAGGCGGGACTTCTACATCAGACCGTATTATCTATTCAAAAAGGCGGTGCAGTCAATCTTTAAGTTTGAGGAGATGAAGCGAAATATAATAGCATTCAAAAATATATTTAGGCATTTAGTGATGAGGGGATAATTATATTAATAAAAATTAAATGAATAATAAACATAATCCTATCGTTTCTCGTGGTAAATGACTAAACATAACTGTTAATCACCATTTTTTATATGAAGAGAAACAGAGAGAGAAAGATTGAGAAGGGCTTGACGGAGGGTAGAATCTCAGCATCCATCTGGAAGCTCGCCCTGCCAATGATGATAGGCGGGGCGCTTCAAAACCTCTTTACATTGGTGGACCTCTACTTCGTGGGGATGCTCGGTCATATTGAGGTAGCAGCGCTATCTATAGCAGGTATCATCATGTCAGTCCTTATGATGTTCATCATAGGCATAACCACAGGAACCATCGCCCTCATCGCACACTACACGGGCAACAGAAAACACGAAAAGACAGATGAGGTTTTCGGTCAAACGATTCTACTGGGAATAATTGGCTCTGTGATAATGCTTCTGATTACATTCTTTGGTGTTGAACCCCTTCTCAAACTATTTGGTGCAAAAGGCGATGTCCTGCGCTTTGGTGCCGAGTTCTTGAGGATTATATTCGGGTGGTCTATTGTAATATTTCTGTTTGTGGGAATAAATCAGTCGCTTCGTGGTTCAGGGGATGCGAGGACACCACTCAAGGCACTCATCATCGCAAACATCATCAATATCTTCTTTTGCCCGCTACTCATACTTGGACTGTGGTTCTTCCCTAGAATGGGTGTAGCCGGCTCAGCCGCCGCGACAGTCATCGGCAGGTCAGTGGGGTTAATATACCTAATACTCCATATATGCATAAGACAATCAACCATTCAGCTTAGATGGAGATGGCTCAAACCGAACATCGCAATAATGAGGAGGATATTGAGCATTGGTTCTTATGCATCTCTTCAAGTATTAGTAAGAGAGATATCGTTCCTATTTCTGATGCGGTTGGTGGCGCACTCTGGCGATGTTGCTATTGCTGCTTATGGTATTGGTTCACGCCTTAGAATGGTGATTATGGTGCCGGGCTTTGGATTTGCCAATGCTGCATCGGTGCTCACAGGACAGAACCTGGGCGCAGGTCAACCCGACAGGGCATCAAGGTCAACATGGAGGACTGTCCTATACTATGAATTCCTGGCTATTCCTGTCTCAACTTTATTCATTGCATTCGCACCCCACCTCATCGCCTTCTTCAATGATTATCCCGGTGTCGTCAGTATTGGAGCCACATATATGAGATACCTGGGCGCTACCTTCCCGTTTCTCGCATTCACACTTGTCCTAGGGCAGGCGATGAACGGCGCCGGCGACACCCGTGCCACAACAATTGTTAACGCTATTGGACAGTTGTTGGTCAGAATACCACTTGCTTACATCCTTGCACTTGCGTTAGGAATAGGTGCTACCGGTATATGGCTGGGAATCAATGCCAGTGATATATCACAGGGCATTCTGATGATATTCGTATTCCAGATGGGACACTGGAAGACCGCACACGCAAAGCACAGAGAGAAACTTGAGGGCAAAGATTACATCTACTCTAATAAATAACAAGAACCTAACGAATTAAGGGTCTTGAGAAATAGAAGGAGGAGACATAGGATGACAGATATTAAGATTCGTGATATGGGTAAGGACGATGAATACTTTGTCTCCACCTGCTCACATATCAACGAGTCGGATGAGATAGACAGAAGCGGTGAGAGGCGCCTCGTCTGGCTCAAGGCGATGTATAGTCAGGGTCTGCGAATCAAGATTTCACTTTGCAATGGTGAGCATGCGGGTATGCTCTATATGATGCCCATAGAGGTTAGCCCCTGGGGACCTATCGGTGAGGACCTGATGGTAATTCAATGTCTATTTGTCCTCAGTAAATACAAAGGCAATGGCATTGGTAAAGCCCTTATGATAGAAGCAGAAGAGGAGGCAGAAAGGCAGAACACGAAGGGTATTGTCGTAGTCGCCTACTACTGGGATTTCTGGTTTATGCCTGCCACCTTCTTCGAAGCACTCGGTTATGAGGTGGTTGAGAGAGCGGGCGAGACAGCACTTCTGTGGAAGGTCTTTGACGAATCAGC
>QMNJ01000117.1 GCA_003647715.1 Candidatus Coatesiibacteriota bacterium | reverse complement strand
CTCACCTTATGACCGAGGTCTCTCAGTATATTGAGTATATATTGACCCTGCAGGGACATCCCTGCTCTTGGTGGCGGAAGTGATGTAACCAAGAGAATTCTCATATAATTTATTATATCAGATATAATATTAATATTATTTAGGATTGACATTAAGAGATGTTTTTATATAATAATCTTGCCTGACAGCCATAGCGGAGGGGAAACACCCGTTCCCATTCCGAACACGGAAGTTAAGCCCTCCAGCGTCGATGGTACTCAGGGGTTACCCCCTCGGGAGAGTAGAACGCTGTCAGGCATTTTTCTAAACTTATTTCTCTATTTAATTATGTTATAATCTAATTTATATTCTTGATATTTGAGAACATTTTGATAACTTATTTATTAAAGTTGCTGTTGCTTTTGACTTATTATGCCTGAGATTATTCCAGAAAGATATGACCCTCAAGAGGTTGAACAGAAGTGGTATTCAATGTGGCTTGCCGAGGGTTTATTCCACGCAGATGTTAAAAGCACGAAGAAGCCATACACCATACTAATACCACCACCGAACATCACCGGCGCTCTCCATATGGGGCACGCACTTGTTAACTCCATTCAGGACTTCCTAATTCGCAGAGCAAGAATGCTTGGTTATGAGGCGCTGTGGATTCCAGGCATTGACCATGCTGGAATAGCAACTGAGAACAAGGTGGAGCAGTATCTTGCTTCAATGGGCATCTTCAGGGATAAGATTACCAGGGAGAGGTTTATAAAATCTGCCTGGGAGTGGAAGGACAGATATGGCGGAGTAATAATCAAGCAATTGAAACGTCTTGGTTGTTCGTGTGACTGGGATAGAATGGCTTTCACACTTGATGAGAAGAGACAGAAGGCAGTTAATACTGCATTTCTTAGATATTACAACGAGGGACTGATATACCGCGGGAAATACATTGTAAACTGGTGTCCAAGATGTAGAACGACAATATCTGACCTTGAGGTGGAGTATGATGAGAGAGATGCCAAACTATACTACATTTCTTATCCCCTCATTGATGATAAGGGCAATAAGACCCAAAAGAGCATAGTTGTTGCTACCACCCGCCCTGAGACCATGCTCGGCGATATGGCAGTAGCAGTAAACCCGTTGGATAAAAGATACAGTGATGTAAAGGGTGCCTTTCTTGAGCTTCCACTTGTGGGACGCCGAATACCTGTAATCACCGATGATGCGGTTGAGATGGAATTCGGCACGGGTGCGGTGAAGATAACCCCCGCTCACGACCCTGATGACTATGAGATAGCACTCCGCCACAATATTGAACCACTTGTGATTATGGATGAGGGTGCAATGATAAATGGGAATGGTGGTGTATATGAGGGTCTTACCAGAGAAGAGGCGAGGAAGAAGATTGTTGAGGATTTAGAGAAAGAGGGACTACTTGTTAAAGTAGAGGATTATCATCACTCGGTGGGAAGATGCTGTCGCTGTCAGACAGATATTGAACCATATCTCTCTGAGCAATGGTTTATAAAGATGGAACCACTCGCCAAACTGGTAATTGATGCAATAAATAAAGGTAAGGTCAGGTTTGTGCCAGATAGGTGGACCAGAATATGCCTGTCCTGGCTTGAGAACGCAAGGGACTGGTGTATATCAAGACAATTGTGGTGGGGGCATAGAATACCCATCTGGTATTGTGATGAGTGCGGTGAGGTTATCGTATCTGTTGAGAAACCCACGAGGTGCACAAAGTGTGAATCGTCTAAGCTACACCAAGATGAAGATGTCCTTGATACCTGGTTCTCCAGTGCTTTATGGCCCATCTCTACCATGGGCTGGCCCGATGTGGGAGACGACTTTGAGAAGTTCTACCCCACCGATGTTCTGGTTACCGCATCAGACATCATCTACTTGTGGGTTGCGAGAATGATTGTATCGGGCTTAAAGTTCGTTGGTGAGGTGCCTTTTCACACCGTCTATATCAACACTACCATACAGGATGAAGAGGGCAGGCGGATGAGCAGGACACACGGCACCGGTATTGACCCTATGGAGTTCATAGAGAGCATTGGAGCGGATGCGGTGAGGTTCACTATGGCTACCATTGCCACTCAGACACAGTCCATAAGGTTTAGTGCCGATAAGTTTGATATAGGCAAATACTTCACTAATAAGATATGGAATGCAGCGAGATTTCTATTGATGAATGTGGATGAGAACATTACAGGTGTTAATGATTTCACGCCTGAAAGGGTTGAGGATATATGGATAATGGATGGTTTGAACGGGCTGATTGAGGAGGTCAATCGGGGATATGAAGAATACAGGTTCAATGACCTGGCAGGTAGGTTGTATGATTTCTTCTGGCATTCATACTGTGATTGGTATTTAGAGCTAATAAAGAACAGGTTTTACAGACCTGAGAATGAGGATGAGAGGTTAAGCGCTCAGAGGTGTGCCCTATATGTAATGGATGGATGGCTTAGGTTGATGCACCCTATTATGCCGCACATAACAGAAGAGATATACTCACGCCTTCCCCACACATCGGGATATATTATTCTCGCTCAATGGCCCGAGGTCAAAGAGATTGGCGATGTCATCTCCGCCAGGGAGGAGTTGGAGTTTATTACCGAGGTGATACGCTCCATTAGAAACCTGAGGACAGAAATTAATGTGCCACCATCAAAGGAGGTAGATGTTCTCATAATACCCGAAGGGGATAAATACAGGGAAATGACTGAGAGGAACGCCGAACATATAACCACTCTGGCGAAGGTGGCAGACCTTGATATTAAGATGAGCGCTTCTAAGCCCAAGATGGCAATATCATCGGTTGTAGCAGGCGCCAGTGTATATCTGCTCTTTGAGGGTATAGTAGATGCGGACAAAGAATTGAAGAGATTGACCAGGACATACAAGAAACTTGAGGAGGAGAAGAGGAAGCTCACCTTAAAGTTAGAGAATGAGAACTTCATGACCAAAGCACCTAAGAATGTTATAGATGATGTTGTTAGGCACCTTGAGGAGGTGGATAGGAAGATGTTAAGAATTGGTGAGCATATAAATAAGTTGAGAGGTGAGAACAATTAAATAGTGTTTTCTCAGAGCTTAACATACAGAATGTTATGAAATTGAGGTGATTTATGAGAAGGGTTAAGGCAATCGTCTATCTATCCCACAGACAGGAACCGTTCACCACGGTAAGAGACCGCCTTTCCAGGGAGGATTTCAGTGATAATGTGGAACTTATGAGGGCTTATGACAGCACGCACCTATCAAATCTTATAGCAGATGCGGAGGTAGTTCTCTGCTTTAGGATAACTGACGAAATACTGTTAAAGGCAAGAAATCTAAGATGGATAGCATTTGGTATGGCTGGTGTTGACAGTGTCATAACAGATAAAATGAAGGATAGCGATATTATAGTGACTAAAGCAGTGGGTGTTGCTGATGATGCGGTGGCGGAGCATGCTATAGGTATGATGCTTATGCTATATCGCAAGTTGCATCTCTGCATGCGCAGTCAGATACAGAACAGGTGGTTAAGGTCAGAGCTGGTGGAGAAGGTGATGGAGATAAACGGTAGCACCGTAGGAGTTATGGGTCTTGGTGGTATCGGGAAGAGGGTATGCAGGTATCTCAGGGTATTTGGTGCCAGAATTTATGGCTATGACAAGATTGAGCCAGGTGAAGAAGACCTGGTTGATGAATTCTATTCAGATGGCAAGTTAGATGAGTTTCTATCGTGTCTTGATTGCCTGGTGCTATGTCTTCCACTAACCGAAGAGACCTTTCACATTATTAACGCCGACAGGTTATCCACAATGAAGGAGGGGGCATATATTGTCAATGTAGCAAGGGGCTCAGTCATAGATGAGAGGGCACTGGTAGAGGCATTACAGAGGGAGAAGATAGGTGGCGCCGCACTTGATGTATTTGAGAGGGAACCACTCCCTCCTGAAAGCCCGCTCTATAACTTACACAATTGCATAATATCACCTCATATAGCAGGAGTGACGCCAAACTACTGGACGCGCCTTGCAGACCAGTTCATTGAGAATCTGGGTCGCTTCATTAACGATGAGCCACTGCTTTATCAGGTGAATAAAGAGATGGGCTATTGAATATTTTTTATATGTCTTATGAATACATAAGATATCCCGTTCCTCTGGGAGCCGACTCCATAATAACATTTACCACAGATTTTGGGCTGAGAGACCCGTATGTAGCAGAGATGAAGGGGGTGATACTTTCTGGCGCACCTATGGTAAAACTCATTGACATTACTCATAGTATTCCGCCGGGGGATATTCTCGCATGTGCCCTAACACTTGAGAGGGCAGTATCGTGTTATCCACCGGGAACCATACACCTTGTAGTTGTTGACCCGGGGGTTGGCTCGGAGAGGAGACCCATAGCGGTGATATCAAGCAGTCAGATATTCGTGGGTCCCGACAATGGCTTTGCCACCCTTGCTATCAATGAAAGCGATTATAAAGCATATCTCATTGAGAATGTAAGGGCACCATCTGGACGGGTGTCTCATACCTTTCACGGCAGGGATATATTCGCACCCGCCTGTGTCCACCTCGCCAGAGGAGGAAGGTTATCTGACCTTGGAGAGGAGATAGAAGATATTGTTAAAATTGATGTGCGAAAACCAGAGGTGAGCGTTGATGAGGTTAAAGGTGAGGTAATCTATGTTGACCACTTTGGTAATCTCATAACTAATATAAGGGAGGGAGATATAAAGGGTTTGGATAGGGGAAGGTGGGTTGTTAGGGTAGGCAGGAAGTGGATTAAGGGCATAAGAAGGTATTATTCTGAGGTAGAGGAGGGGGATATTATCGCCCTTATTGGTTCCAGTGGACGATTGGAGATAGCGGTGAGGGGTAAAAACGCTGAGCAGGTGCTCGGTATATCTCCAGGAAATAGCGTAGTTGTATGTAGGTTATAAAAAATTTATTTGTTTTTTATGAAATTACTATCTTGAATACTTTTGTTTCTCCTCTTATATTTTCAAGGATTGATATATAAGGAATGGAGGTAATATGAAAACACCCGCAATATTTATATCTCTATTATCTGTTCTATTGTCGTCATACCTGTTCGCCTCACCTCTCGGAGAGACACAGTTGTCTTCCACTATCTGGCTGAGGGACTTCGTCACCTACTACAAACCACCGTTTGATG
>QMNJ01000116.1 GCA_003647715.1 Candidatus Coatesiibacteriota bacterium | reverse complement strand
GGGTTTTTTATATGCCTTATATAAAAAATCAAATCAAATCATACAATACTTCCCAGACATCCTTCACTTCAGGCAACCCCCTCTTCGCCATAACCTCAGTTAGAAATATCTTGCACGACGGGCATGATGTGGTTAGAACATCCGCCCCGCTCTCTACGAACGCACCCACCTTCTTCTCCCCGATACTGAATGCAATATCGGGGTGAATGAGATTATACACCCCTCCGCCCCCACAACACTCCCCCTCTATTATCATACCTGCAAACTGTTCGCCTAATGCTCTCTCAAGAAACCTCTTCACAATCTCGGTGGCTCCCTGACCTCGCCCTAAATGGCAGGGTATGTGATATGCTACCTTACTATTTGCACCCTTAAACCTACAATCAGCCACCTCCGATAGATACACCAGTGCATCATAGACCTCTGGCACCGCTATTAACATATTCTCTCTCGCTTCCCTCAAATTATGACCACAGGTCGCACAGATTGTTACTACCGCATCAACATCAAGCCCCGAAAATGCCCTCTCAAACTCATACAACCGCTTTCTTCTGGTCTTCTCATCTCCATAGGCACCAGCGGGAAAACCACAACAACCCTGAGTGGGTGGTATATACACCCCTATTCCATGCTTAATATAAACCGCTATCATTGAATGCGCGGTCTCGGGAAATACTAAATTTGAGGCGCATCCAAAAAATAATGCCACCCTGTGTTTCCACATACCTGCATGATAAACACGATTGTAATAATCAATATAGTATGAGAAGGGCATATTCGCAAAACCCGGCATATACCTGATACCTTTCATTGTCGGAAGTGGTAGCAGGTGTCTAAGACGGGTCCATTCAGGCAATAGTGGTGTTAGAATGCGAAACAGGTTCGCCCAGAAAGATGTGAACGGGGGAAGAAGCCGCCCTCTCCGCAATAATATACGAAACATTATGCCCCTGATAGGGTCAATAACTTTGCTACTGGCTATAATTCTATAAACCGCTGTTGTGGTCTCATTCGGCTCAACATCAGAGGGGCATATATCCACACATGCCATACACCTCAGGCAATTGACAACCTGCTTCTTAAAGACCTCTGAGAGCGATATTTCACCCCTCGCCAGAGCAGAGGTTAATGCCACTCTCCCACGAGGAGACACCATCTCCAACCCCACCTCTCTGAAGACAGGGCATACCGACCTACACCTCCCGCATAGAAGGCACCTCTCAAGATTTTCCTCAATCAATGCAATAGGGTTATCGTCAAGTAGCATTAACTACCTTTTGGATGAGAAGAAGCTTACCTCACCACCAGAACAGAGCAAGTAGAATCCTCAATTACTCTCTCGGTGATATTACCCATACTTAACCTTGACTTACCCCGCCTACCACCCTTACCCAATACAATTAAATCAGCCCCTATCTCGTTTGCAAACATTACTATCTCAATGTGCGGAATACCCTTCCTTACTATGGTGTCTAATTTATAACCGCTTTCCCCAGCAAGTTTCTTCATATTGTTCACCACCTTATTAGCATCCTCATACAGCTCCTCCTCTGCATGTTCTACCTTGTGACCCTCCTCCAGCATCCTCCTGAAGTCATCAATCACCCTGGTGTCAACAACTGCTAGCGCAATAAGCCGTGCCTTTCTCTCTCTTGCAATATCAAGCGCTACCTCAGCCGCCCTTAACGAGTTAGGTGAGCCGTCAACAGCCAGAACTATGGTCTTAACCCAATCAGACATTGCAATAATCTAACATATTCTTGGCGTAAGTTCACCAGTTGGAAGAGGCATCAACCTCGGTGAACCAACCCTGGTTATCATAATCACCCGCTCCACATCACCCAATCGCTCACCACCCTCAAGAACTCCTATCCTGGAGGCATTTTCATAGCCCGCCTGCTTAAGCACCTCCACCGCCTCCTTGCCTCTGCCCTCACCAACTACCGCAATAAATGTCCCCTCACAAGCGAGAAAGACCGGCTCAAAACCGAGCACTTCACACAATCCAACTACGCCCCTATTAACAGGAATACATTCTTCATCAACAACAACTCTTGTATTGCTTGCCAGTGCCAGTTCATACAGAGCCATAGCGAGTCCACCTCTTGTGAGGTCTCTGGCAAATACAAGCCCCACATTCGCTTCAATTAGTGCTTTCACACCATTATAAATAGGTGCAAGGTCACTTTCAATGTCTGCTTCAATTCCAAATTCACCTCTGGATAGAAGAACCGCCATCTCATGCCTACCAACATCACCTGATACCACAATATCATATCCCACCTTCGCCCTCCTAGCCACCAACGGTTTACCCGATATCAACCTCCCCACCCCGCTCGTATTTATTACTATCCTGTCAACCCCTCCCCTCGGCATAACCTTGGTGTCTCCACAGACCAGTTTTATCCCAACCTCCTCTACCGCACGACCTATGGAACCAAGTATGCTATCAAGTATACGCCTTGGAAGACCCTCCTCAATTATGAAGGATAAACTCAAGAAGTTGGGTGATGCACCCATAACCGCGAGGTCATTCACTGTGCCATACACCGAGAGTTTACCTATATCCCCACCTGGGAAGAATAGCGGGTTCACGGTGAATGAATCGGTGGTGAACACCAGGTCGGTTCCATCAAGCAATGCCCCATCCTCCATACTCCCATCGCTTGACAATACAGATGGTAGAATGACATTCTTAAGAAGGTCAAATGTCTTAATGCCTCCACTCCCATCAGCAATGGTTATGACATCGTCATCCATGAACCATACCTACTAAATCGTATACCTCACCCTATCACCGCCGTATTTGTAATACGCCGCACAGGAACCCTCGCTGGAGACCATGCAGGGACCTACTGGCTTTGACGGCGTGCATAAACCTCCAAAGAGGGAACAATCGGGTGGAATAGCTCTTCCAGCAAGGACATCACCGCAAAGGCACCCTTCCGGTTCATCCTCTTCCTCAATCTCAATATCATATCTGCAGAGCGCATCTATCGCCGAATACTCCTCTTTTATCTTCAATCCGCTCTTCTCTATAATCCCCAGACCTCTCCAGGCAATATCATAGATATTAAAATACTCATACATCATCTTCATTGCCTTAATATTGCCCTCTGGCTTTACCACATGTTCATACTGAATTCTGACCTCGCTTTCATTACTCTCTATCATATCTAATATCATAGATACAGTGGTCAATATATCACCAGCAGAGAATCCCGATACCACAGTTGGAACCCCATACTTTTCTGCTATATCCCTATATGCCTCCGAGCCGATTATAGTGCTCACATGACCAGGCGCGATAAACCCATCAACGCCCGCCTCACCTGTCTTGACTATCACCTCCATAGCGGGGGGTATGGTTCTCAATGATGTGAGCATACTGAAGTTGTCAATGCCTTCTTCAATTGCCCTCTTAAGAGTAAATGATATGCCCGGAATTGTGGTCTCAAAACCCACCGCAAAGAAGCATACACTTATGTCTTTATTGTTCACTGCGATATTGAGGGCGTCTAAGGGTGAATAAGCGATGCGAACATCAGCACCTTTAGCCCTCGCCTGATACAAACTACCCCTCGCTGACGGGACCCTCATCATATCACCGAAGGTGACCAGAGTAACACCACTCTCAGCCAGTTGTACGGCGGTGCTTATCGCCCCCGGCTCGGTCACACAGACCGGGCAACCGGGTCCAGATATCAATCTCACCCCTTCTGGTAGAAGAGAGCGAATTCCATATCTTGATATCGCCATTGTGTGGGTGCCACAGACCTCCATAATGGTTGCCTTGATATATGAATACCTTTTCAGGTCGCCAATCAGACCAGAGTATAAACCATCACCTCTTACCACTTCTACTTCTCCTCACCACCGAATACCTGATTCAAAATGTCAAATGTCTCCATTGCCTCCTCCTCTGTGAGAACAGAGATAGCAAAGCCGGTGTGTAGAAGAACCCAGCTCCCGACCTTTACACCATCCACAAAGGCGAGGTTAGCCCTCACTCTGACGCCATTTAGGTCAACCAGCGCCATATCACCATCTATCTCCAGAACCCTGGCTGGTATGGCAAGGCACATATTACTACCTTCCTAATCTATAACCACCATAAAATGCCTGACCAATACAGATATTGGCGTCATTTATGGGAGTATTCACATTATATAAAACTTCAATCCCCGATGCTCTCAATCTCTTCATCATAAGTCGTAATATAAGAAGGTTTTGAAAACACCCACCAGAGAGAACCACCGCATCATACCCAACCCTCGCTTCATCTATAAGAATACCAGACAGCACATCTGCAATGGTGATATGAAAACGGTATGAGACCTCACCAGGGCTTAATCCACCATCAATATCACTCAATATGCCCATAAATAGTTCTCTCAGACGCACCGTCTTCACCGAACCATCGTCAATGACTTCTAATTTGTATGGCTCTGTATTATACTCCTCTGCTGTCGCCTCAAGCTTCATAGCCCCCTCTGCTTCGTATGTATTAACCCTGCATATACCGAGGAGACAGGATACACCATCAAAGAGTCGTCCCAGAGACGATGTCTGTGGCGACACACCGCTCTTGATAGCAAAATTGAGCATTGACCTCTCTTTTTCATCAATGGATGATATGAACTCCTTCACATACCCACGACCGCAATCAATATCTCCAATGTGGGTTCTGATATATGAATAAGCCATACGGTATGGCTTTCTTATGGCTGTTTCGCCACCAGGCATAGGGGTATATTCAAGGTGTGCGAGGCGTTGAAAGCCCGAGAGGTCAAAAGCCATCACCTCACATCCCCACACTGCGCCATCAGAACCATAGCCAGTTCCATCTGCAGAAAGCCCCAGAAATCTACCATTCACAAGCCCCTTCTCCGCCAGAACCGATAGAAGATGCGCATAGTGGTGCTGTATCATAAGTGGCTTACCCATACTGCTTGCGTACCTGGTGGAGTAATAGACGGGTGAGAGGTCACAGACCGGCAAGGCATCACCACCTATACCATAGATTTCTCTCTGCCTTTCAATCTCGCTCTTATAGAACTCAAAGGTATCAGTTGATTCAAGGTCACCTATATGCTGGCTCTGATAGATGATGCCATCCTTCAGAAAGGCAAATGTATTCTTCAAATCAGAGCCAAAAGCGATTACATCCCTTGAGCATACGGGAACTTTAAGTGTAATCGGTGCAAGACCCC
>QMNJ01000115.1 GCA_003647715.1 Candidatus Coatesiibacteriota bacterium | reverse complement strand
GCCAAGAATTTTTCTCACCAATTCAAGTTCATACTCGGCATCAACGCCAATTGACTGATAGTCGGTTATCACCACCCTGATTTTATGACCGTTCTCTATGGCTCTGAGCATTTCCAGTCGTTCTGCCCTCTCCAGTTCACCCCTTGGCATCATCGTGAACTCACCCAGGAAGTGCTTAGTATAACCATATATACCGATGTGTTTGTAATAACTGGCATCTTCTCCATCAAAGTAGAAGGGTATCATCAACCGGGAGAAATAGATACCATAGCCGTCTCTGTCTATAACCACCTTACAGAAGTTTTTATTATCAAGTCCTTCACCAGTTGTAAAGAGGGTTGCCGCGGTTGTAAATTTCTCACCGTCGTTCACCAGCGGTTCTACTACTGCGTCAATTACATCGGGCTCAATGAGTGGCTCATCACCCTGAATATTTATAACACAATCGCATTCTATAGCAGACGCCGCCTCCGCCACCCTATCGGTTCCTGTATCACAATCACTTGATGTCATAATTATGTTCTTAGTAAAGCCCGATGAAACCCCGGCAATTATCTCGCTGTCAGTGGCGATGTAAACCTCATCCAGCCGTCTGGCTTTGCAAGAGCGCTCATAGACCCACTGAATCATCGGTTTTCCACATATATCAATAACTGCCTTTCCTTGAAGGCGATTGGATTCATATCTCGCTGGTATAATGCCGACTACCTTCATTGTTCCGTTTTAAAACTTTCAATGATTCTATTTATCAGACCAGTGGTAGAGACCCCTTCAACAAAGGGGAATATCTCTACCTCTCCACCCCAAGACCTTACCTGTTCTGCACCGACAATCTCATCTTCACTGTAATCGCCTCCCTTGACCAGAACATCAGGTCTTATAAGTTTAACAAGTTCAAGCGGTGTCTCCTCATCAAACATCACTACTAGGTCAACCGATGACATCGCTGATAGTATTTCTGCCCTATGCTCCTCTGGTATTACTGGATGTTTTTCACCCTTGACCCTTCTAACCGAAACATCAGAGTTTAATCCCACTATCACTATATCACCCAACTGTCTGCATCTGTTCAATAGACGAATATGCCCGATATGTATGAGGTCAAAACAGCCATTGGTAAACACTATCTTCATTGTATGAAGGGTTTTTAGTTTGTCTCTTAACTCCTCCCTATCTATCAATCTTCCCATGTTCGTTTTAGCTACCTTTCTCAATAATCTCAATCAGTTCGCTCTTCAATACCGTTGATGTTCCTAACTTACCAACCACAATACCACCAGCGTAGTTAGCGATACGGGATGCATCTACAATACTTGCTCCATTAGCAAGAGCAAGCGATAGCACAGCAACAACGGTATCACCTGCACCTGTAACATCATAAACCGACCTCGCCGTAGCATCTATGAATACAGGCATATCTTCTTGCCCATTCCTGAACAACACCATACCTCTCTCGCCCCAGGTAATGAGAACATTCTCACAACCAACCCTATCAATCAGAGTTTTTCCCGCTCTGGTCATTGTTATCTCATCAACGATATTAATGTCACAGACATCAGATGCCTCTCTGTGGTTAGGCGTAATAACAGTCATACCTTTATAATATTCAAAATGACTGACCTTGGGGTCCACCACCGTCTTTATATCCTCCTTACCAATAACATCCCGTATATGTTTTAGAACTGCTCTGTTAATAACCCCCTTTCCGTAATCAGATATTACAACTGCTCCCACAGAATCTATAACACCATCAAACCTCTCTTTCACACTACTTAAATCCTCATCAGAGAGGTCATCAAACACCTCCCTGTCAAGACGGATTATCTGCTGATTTTGAGCAACAATTCGTGTCTTTAAGGTGGTGGGTCTTGAATGAGATACCACCAGACCATTATCAGATATCTTCCGCTCACCAAGGGCTTTTCTTAACCTCTCTCCCGATTCATCATCTCCAACCACTCCAACTAATAGCGGTTCACCACCTACTGCTTTTATATTCGCACTAACATTGGCAGCCCCACCCAGAAAATCACACTTCTCATTGCATAATACCACAGGTATAGGTGCCTCTGGTGAAATCCTATTGCACTCACCATAGATATATTCATCAAGCATACAATCACCTATAACCAGAACCCTGGTTCCCTCAAATCTTCTGACAATATCAGGTAAACCTCTATTCACATAATTATTCTCTGTCATTTGCTTTCCTCTTCAACACCTCGCAGAAGATATGTATAATTACAATGTGTGCTTCCTGCACCCTTTGGGTATCAGATGAAGGAACTACCACACAAACATCTACCTTATCCTTAAGGTTCTTCCCGCCCTCTCCGGTCAGAACAGCAATGTTAATACCCTTTGACCTTGCAACATCTATCGCCTTCAAACAGTTTTGAGAAGTGCCCGATGTCGTTATGGCAATGACCATGTCCCCCTTACTCCCCAGCACCTCAAGTTGTTTGGAGAAGACCTCCTCATAGCCAAAATCGTTTGATATAGAGGTAATAACTGATGGTCTATCTACCAGTGAAAACGCCGGAAACTGTGCGGTCAAACCACTCATATTCCCCACCAGTTCTGCTTCCAGGTGAAGAGCGTCTGATGCAGAACCACCATTTCCAAAGACGAAGAGGCGACCTCCTCCCTCAAATGTTATCTCTGCCAGTTCTATCAGTTTCCTGATATCCTCTGAACACATCACCAGGGTGGCTTCAATAACCTCTCTGTTCTCTATCTTGACCTTTTCTAATACTTCATCAAACATATTAGAGTATAGGTTTTAACAATAGAAACTGCTGATTATATCAAAACGCAATGATTTCAAAAAAATCCCTCAATCCTCACACTAATAGATTACTACATAAACCCGCCACTTATCCACCTGTGGTGTATGATACAAGCTTTGCTGTTATGTCTCCGATTACTATAGATGACTTCATCAAAACCGGCATATGTCTCTCATCGTCGGTCAGCCAGAACCAAAGTCGTCCCTCCTGGCGGAATATACCCTCTGTCTCCTTCAATATTGGTTCTATCTTGATGCAGTTGAATGTCCCCGCCGGCACAGTCACCTTCTCTCTCTTAAGTATCTTCACATCAATTTCCTTGGAACGCTTGCCATCTGAATGGTTAATATGTATCACATCTCCAGGCTCAAAATCCAGTGTTCTTAGATAATAGAAAGCGGTTAGAACATCCATCGTGTTAGGTAGGGTCTTTAGAATCTTCTCTTCTCTTACTGCTATCTGCCTGTCAGGGTCATAATAAATAACTGCATCATTCTTGTAATTACCCTCTCTCAGGTGCTTTTCATACTTGAGGGATGCAAATGTCTCCTTATCAAAGTAGCAGTCAATTCGGTCATAGACATAGAAGAAGGAGGAGAATGCGGGAGACGACTTGCTTATGGTTATGGTGTGATAGACATCATGACCGAAGAAGACCTCCTCCCCTGCAACCTCCATTATGGTTGTTCCTGCTTCAAGAACATTAGTCCAAGCAAGAGAAAAGACCAGCTTCTCCCCAACAATAACTCCCTTCTGCTCAGCAAAAGACGACTGAGCAAATAACATAATAAATATTACAAAAATAGATAGAATACCACATCTTCTCACCTATTACTTACCTCCTCAATTATCAAGTAACCTCACAACTCCTGTGATTATATCATCTATCTTTAATTTTTCCATACAATTGAACAACTTACATCTTGAACATTCCCCATTGCACTCCGACAACGAAGGCATATAGACAGCATATCTATCGGATAATGGTCCCCACCTCTGGGGTCCACAATCTGGCATCGGAGAGAAAATGGCAACAACTGGGATATTCATTGCACTTGCTATATGCATAGGTCCCGTATCACCGCCAACAAAAAGGTCGGATTGTGATATCAAGCCCATATACTCCCTGATGTTCATATCATCAATAACCCTTACTCCCTCAATACCCGTAAAAATCTCAAGGTTATCAATTCCCTTCTGCCCACACACCATAACCTGAAATCTGCTCCCAAGCATCTCACACAACCTATAATACAGGTTAAATGGTGGCTCGGCAGAAGAACCAAGCGAGCCGGGATGCATGACTATAACCTTCTTACTCATTTCAAAACCAAAATCTTCTATCATCCGCCTCGCATTTTCTACCTCAACCGGTGATAAAAACAACCTCGGTCTCACCAATGAAGGAGAATACCCAAATGGTTTCAATAACAACTGATTCAGAATAACTTCGTGCAAATCACTACATCTCCTGCTGAAGAATACAGGTTTATTGAGAGTAAGCCCCCACAACCTCCTCCCCTGACCCACCCTTGTTCTAACACCTGCCAGGAAGGGAATCAGATACGATATGGGGCTGGTATCAACGGTAATTGAAATGTCATACCCACCCTTAGACACCTCCTCCACCATTGACATAACACATCTGATATTTCTCTCCTTTAAGGCGAGTATCTTTGATACCAATGGGTTCTCGTATAGAACTGGCGCCGCATATTCTGATGCCACCACATCAACGCAGATATTTGTATAGATTGAGTGAAGTGCTTCTATCAATGGTTCAGCAAGAACCAGGTCGCCTATCCTGTCAGTTCTGAGAATAACTACTTTCAAGATTGCTGACCCCTTTTATGTAGTAATCTCCTATAAACATCATTTATCTGTGCTTCTATGATTTCTGCATCATGAAGTTCTTTTACCTTCTCTACTAATTTTCTCTTATGGTTAATTATATCCATATAATTCTCTATTGCAAATATCGTCTCATTAACAGCAAAATCTACATTAAATTCATCCTCAAACAGGCAGTCACCGAACGATGACCTCTCCATATCATAAAGGTTCTCACGCTTTACCAGCCCCAGAAACCCCCTCTCTCCAAGAGCAAGGACACATCTTCCGGATAATATCGCCTCAACAGCCACCCGCCCGGCACCTATTACAATCGCTGTATTCTTATATATTTTCTCTATATCATCAACAAAACCCAACTGCTTCAATCTGCAAGCCCTAAAACACGACGAGACATTCTCCACCTCTCTAACAATTTCATCAACCTGCCTGCCAACAATCAGCAGATTAAAGGGCTTTACTTTTTCATCAACCTTTGAAAATACCTCCCTCAAATACCATATCAGCACCTTACCTTTTGGTCCCGAGTATCTTCCAACAATTGCTATGTTCAGTTCTCCACCTGGCAGTTCCCGTATGATAAATCTGTTCAGGTCAACGGCGTT
>QMNJ01000114.1 GCA_003647715.1 Candidatus Coatesiibacteriota bacterium | reverse complement strand
GACTTACTGTCTGGTGCTCCTCCAACGAGCTCTCCGTCGAATATCTCCACTACGCTGCGAAGTAAAGGTTCCCTCTGGTAGAGTTGTTCCAGGGGAGCCTTCGGTGTGCTCGTTTTCTTCTCAGCAGAATCGACAACCGTGCACTTAATCTTCAGCGGAGCGCTGAACATCTCTCCTATGGTCTGCTCCACCAAAGTGCTCTCTTTTTCCACTTTTCTGGCAGAGAAGTTGCCTTCTTTTTTGAAGGAGAGTTCGAGAATACCCCCGGACACCTCAGCCGGCACTGCATGAGAAAGAAGTGCTCCTAAACTTCTCTTTTTCTGCTTAACTGCCTCAACTATCTGAGGCCAATGCTGCTGTAGATTTTCCAGACTCAGTTCCAAATCTGCTGATTCTGTGGTAACCTCTTTCCCCTTTTTGGTGGGCTCCACTGTTACTTTCTCGTGAGGTTCTATCTGCTCTGGTTTGTCTTCGAACAATGGAAGGGAAGGTGGTCTATTTTCACCAATCTGAAAGTTTGTTCTTTTGAATCTTTCTTCTAATCGGGAGAATCGTTCTAATAGCTCATTCAGAAGTACGGTAGAATCCAGCTTAATCAACCTAATAACGGCGATTTCCAGCTTCAGTCTTGGATTAGGAGCCCGATTGATTGAAGCTTCTATGTCAGAGACGATCTTTATCATTCGCAGCAGGTCTTCTTCGGAGAAGTTTTTTGCCTGGGCTTGATAGCTCAGTTTGTCCCCCTCTGATGCCTCTATATTTTTCATCCCTCCAGGAATTTTAGCAAACAACAGGTCCCGAAGATGTTCCAGCAGTCCTTTTACGATTTCTCCCACCTCTCGGCCATCTTCGATCACCTTCTCCACCAGTTCCAGACCCCTGCGACTATCTTTTTGGGCCACGGCCTCTATCAAGTCGAAGAAAAATTGCCGTTCTACCAGTCCGAGCAAGCTTTCCACTGTCTCGGATGAGATCTGACTGCCGCCGAAGGCGATCACCTGGTCTAAGAGGCTTTCGGCGTCCCGCATTGCCCCATCGGCCTTTTTGGCTATTAGCAGCAGGGCATCTTCGTTGATCTCAACCGACTCGCGAGAAGCGATCAATTGGAGGCGCTTAACCATCTCCGCAGTCGGAATCCTCTTGAAGTCGAAGCGCTGACAGCGGGACAGAATGGTCAAGGGAATATCCTGAGGCTGAGTGGTGGCAAAGATGAAAACGACATGTGGAGGTGGTTCCTCGAGTGTTTTCAACAGGGCATTGAAGGCGGGAGTAGTTAGCATATGCACTTCGTCGATGTAATATATCTTGTATCTGCTTTGGCTGGGGGCATATCTGACGTTCTCCCTCAGGTCACGTACTTCGTCGATGCCTCGGTTAGAAGCTCCATCAATCTCCAGGACATCGAGACTGACCCCATTGGTGATCTCTTTGCAGGCAGTGCATTTGTTACAGGGGTGGGGTGTAGGGCCCTCAGCACAGTTCAATGCTTTAGCTAAGATTCGAGCAGTGGTAGTCTTGCCCACACCACGAGGGCCAGAAAATAGATAGGCCTGGGCAATTCTGCCTGAACTGATAGCATTCTTCAGAGTAGCAGTAACATGTTCCTGAGCTACTACATCGTCAAAGTTTAAGGGTCGCCACTTTCTGGACAGCACTACATAAGACATCTTTTGGCTCTTTAGGTTGCTTTCGGTATTGTTGACTAAGTCTCAGTGAATTTTGAGCAACAAACTCCGAATCTTCAAAGACGGAGTTTGTCGTAGCGTCAGCTGCACCTGAAATTGCGCATTCTATCAAAAAGGCTGTGGGAAGTGCTTGCGAACCCCAATAGGGCAAAGCGTGGGATTTAAGCATTCAATTTTCGAAGCCGTTTGGAACCGAGTTGTATGCGGTCGTGCACCCACCTTTGGCCGTTTGTCCCGGGCGTCACAGTCACAGCCGACTCCGGTCAGGTTGCCCTGCGGCACACGCAAGAGAACGCCTACCGCTGCTACCTTCCGGTCCTGACGGGGTTTAGCGACCTTCCGTTGCACAGGACCTGACCATCAACGCCGCTTATGGCTGGTATATCCTGAGACAACAGAGCCTAGGGTTGGGAATTAAGCCCCGCTGTAGCGGATTGCGGGTACAGGGCACCGCTGGCTCCCCGCCTAGCACGACCGCAACCTTTTCAGTGGAGCAGAGCGGATTCGAACCGCCGACCTCATCCGTGCGAGGGATGCGCTCTCCCAACTGAGCCACTGCCCCACGACATATATTCTAAATAATAGACAATTACAAATCAATGCTTTCTTAAATAATCCTTAATATATTGTTTTGAAATTGTTATAATTACAACGATATGGTAAAACCTGACCCGAGAGTTATATTGAAAGAACATAATATCCCCATCACCATACAGAGGGTGAAGATTTTAGAATACCTTATCAGAACCAACGAGCACCCCACCGCAGACCAGATCTATAGTGAGATCTCAGATGAAGCAATATTATCTTTCGCCACAATCTATAATACGCTCCACCTGTTTACCAAAGCAGGAATAGTAAACGAATTGCATATTGATAAAGATAAGACCCACTACGACATAGTTAGAAAACCCCACGACCACTTTCTATGCCGGGAATGCCAAAAGATTTACGACATATACGATTTACCAATACAACCTTTTACAAATGACACAATTGATGGACATTCAATAGAACGCGCCCATATATATTTCTATGGTATCTGTAGGGAATGCCTTAAAAAGAATAAAAGATAATCCCAGATAAATATCAACTTTTCATCTCCACAATCCCACTATCACTGAACCTCCAGAAGGTCACCTCCCCGCTTATTATGGGTGCAAGGTCCTCTCTTGTTGTCGTCACGAACACCTGACCTTTCTCAGGTATTAACCTGAACGCCTCTGACAGATGCGTTAGGTCCAGTTCACTGCCCATATCATCAAGTAGAAGTATGGGGCGCTCTCCTAAATAGTCGCCCATCATCTTTGACTGCGCAAGACGAAATGCAATCGCCATCAACCTTGTCTGCCCCTGACTGGCGACCTGACTTGCCCTAATATCACCGAGGAGAAACTTAAAGTCATCACGATGCGGACCTACTGTTGTGAAACCGTATCTTATATCGTCTTCCCTGACACTGTTCAACCTCTCCCCAATACCAATACCCGCATCATTCCCGACTTCCAAGGAGGGCTCATAAACCAGATTGAGTTCCTGCTCTCCACCTGTAACATCCCTATAGAACCTTGACGCCACCTTAGAAAGTCCGCCAATCCACTCAGCCCGTCTCTCCACAATCTCTTTGCCATACCTGATGATACCATCATCCCATACCTCAAGTTGACCAACCTCCGCACCACCGCTCTGTATCACCTTCAAAAGTGCATTCCTCTGGGAAAGAGTGGCATTATATCTTGATAGCGCCTCAAGGTATTCACGGTCTAATTGTGATATAAAAATGTCTATCACACGCCTCCTCTCAGAAGGCGCCCCTCTCACGAAATTCAAATCCTCCGGCGAGAATAATACCGATGGAATCCTACCCACCATATCTATGAGCCGGTCAACCCTGTTTCCATCAAGATAACCTACTCGCCTTCCCCTCTCCTGAAAGTAATCAATCCTTACATCAACATTACCGAGTTCAGACGATGCAATCCCCCTCACGCTGAACTCATCTTTACCTAACATCATTAGCGTTCTATCGGTGGATGCCCTGTGTGACCTCAAACTACTCAGATATCCAATCGCCTCCAGCAGATTGGTCTTCCCAATGCCGTTTCTACCCACTATGATGTTCACATCTTGAGTTGGTTCAAACTCTAACTCATTGAAATTTCTGAACTGATACAACCTGAGATATTTCAGATACAATTCTCAAATCCCGATAATCTAACATTCACTGACTATTCCTCAGTTTCTATGCTTGCTTATACCTTCATAGGCATTATTATGCAGAAATGGTCGTCTGCTCCAGGCGGAGAGAACTTACCGTGTCTAATGGGGTCAACCAACTCATACTGTAGGAGGTCGTCAGAGAATGACTTTAAAACCTCCTTGAGTAGATTGGCATTATATGCAACAGTGAACTTCTCGCCATCATATTCAACATCCATCTGGTCGCTTCCCTCACCCATCTCAGGTGACTCCGCCCTTATGGTTATAAGCCCGGGTGCTACCTCAAGCATTATCTGATTTGTCCTCTCATCCGCAATCATAGATACCAGATTAACCTTGTCAAGAAACTGAGCCCTATTTAGCACCAATTTGTAGTTGAATTTTTCTGGAATAGCACTTCTGTAGTTGGGAAATTTCCCCTCCACCAACCTTGAAGCCAGGTACCCCTGCCTCATCTGCCACAAAACATATTTCTCACCAAAACTAACCTTAACCTTTTCCTCATCCTCAATAATCTTAATCAATTCCTGTGCCGCCCTGGTTGGTATTATCACATCAACGATTCCCTCAATGGTCTCATCTATATCACTATGTTTATATGCAAGCATATATCCGTCTGTTGCCACCGTAACCAAACGATTACCCTCAATCTGAAAACTAATTCCATTTAATGCATACCTTGTCTCATCTTCACTAACCGCAAATACCGTCTCCTTCATCATGGTCTTCACAATACTACCGTCTATCTCAACATCCACAGCACCATCAATCTTTGGAAACACCGGGTATTCCTCTGGCGATATGCCCTGAAGACGAAATTCCGCCTTCTCATACGATATCTTCAAAGAGAGCCCGTCTGTCTTCAAATTTATACTTCCGCTTGATTGAAACCCCCTTACTATCTCCGACAACTTCCTCGATGGCACAGTAATGCTGCCATCTTCCACTATCTCCCCATCCGTGCACTTCCACAGGTATATATCCAGGTCCGTCCCTATCAGGTCTATCATACCATTCTCCGCCCGTAAGAGCATATTGCTCAATATGGGCATAGGTGACCTCGGCGATACAGCACTCTGGACCAGACCTATGTCTTCAGCAAGTTTTTCCCTTTCACAGATTATCTCCAACTCTTTTCCCTCCTATAATAATCTACAAATTCCATTTGGTATTTTAATATATAATAATAAGATATAAATAGTAATATAATTTGGGGAAAAGTTGCAATATTTTAGATTGTAAAGATAATATAACGAGTATAAAGTGTATCTATATGTTGTCAAGTATGTTGAGAAGTCGTAGAAATATGTTGATAATATTGCGTCTAATTTTTGAATATGTAAAAGATGGGTCCGGATGTTGAAAAGAATGCCGCATTTGAGGGTGTAATAAAGAT
>QMNJ01000113.1 GCA_003647715.1 Candidatus Coatesiibacteriota bacterium | reverse complement strand
ATATCAAATTTGGTTTCAAAATTTTTATTGTTTTGATGGTTATTGCTTGTAATAGTTTCTGTTATTACCTCATATTACATTTTATGTTTAAATTACTAAATAATTAAGTTTTTAATTACATTTGTTAGGAATAAGCAACAATGTGTTTACGACCCTTGTTAGATTAGATAGAACTTCAAACCTGCTTATATTGAGAATATGATGTATTAATAAATTTTTATTGTATATTTATATTAAAATTTACCATTTATAAGATGAAGGGGGAGTGAATATATCTCCTCCCCCAGATTGTCAGGTTTGAATGACATTACAATCTATCTGCGAATTTGTTCTCAATACCTGCTAACCTGCACATTCTGTCCCACTCCTTATCCACATTCTGCTGTATCTCTATAATCTCTTCTTCTGTGAGATGCGAGAAGCGACCCTGCTTCGTCAAATATTCCTCCACAGGAACGAACTTTGCTACCTTCCTTGTAATCTTATATTCACCGTTTTCCACTTCATACAGAATCCAGATTCTGGTCTCAACAGCCAGTTTGGCAACCTCAACCGATATATCGGCAGGAATTTTCCAGCCGGGTGGACATGATGCCAGTATCTGCATATAGCGTGTCCCTTTTATCTCCTTTGCCTTTTTGACTTTTTTAATCCAATCCTCTGGGTATGCTACATTTCCAGTTGCGACATAGGGTATATGGTGAGCGACCATAATCTCTGCCACATTTTTCTTGGGTTTCTTCTTATGGTGTGGTGGTGGTGTGGTGGTTGTCCAGGCGCCTATGGGTGTTGAACTGGAGCGCTGAATACCTGTGTTCATATACGCCTCATTATCATAGCAAACATAGATGATGTCTTCGTTTCTCTCCGCTGCGCCTGATAGCGCCTGAATGCCGATGTCGGCTGTTCCACCGTCACCTGCCCATGCGACCATCGTGGTATCGCCCTTGCCCACCATTGTAAGCCCCGCCTTTATACCTGATGCCATTGATGCCGCGGTCTCAAATGCAGTGTGGAATAATGGGACTTTGACAGATGAATAGGGGAAGGGACCATCAATGACGCTCCAACAGCATGCAGGAATAGTGAGAGCGGTTCTCGGTCCCAGGGCTTTCAGAGTGTATCTCATTGCCAGTGCTGCACCACATCCCTGACAGGCAAGGTGTCCACTGGTCACAAGTTCTTCTACTGGTATCGTGGTCTTCATAGTTTCACCCCCCACCATGTTGGGTTATCACATTCTTTCTTCTCAGCCGCCTTACCTATATTGACCAGGTCTTCTGCGGTAATGTCCCTTCCACCCAGGCCAGTTATGTAAGAGTATACAGGAACCCTTGGCTCCAAGTCATATATCGCATCTCTAACCTCGGTGAAGAAGATGCCCTGGTTGCCAAACGAGTAGTTTCTGTCCACTACGGCGACCGCCTTCTTACCTCTACATACCTCTTTTACCAGTTCCCTTGGGAATGGTCTGAATACTCTTATTTTTACACTGCCCAGTGCAAAGCCCTCATCCCTTGCATCTATCACCGCCTGTTTTGCGGTAGAGGCGGGTGTTCCCGATACGACCAGTAAGACCTCTGCGTCATCAGCCATGAACGGTTCTATTCTCCCGTATTTCCTGCCGAACAGCTTCTCGTATTCCTTATGTACTTCGTCCATCACCTGTTCAGCATCCTTATGCGCCTGTTGAAGCATATAGTGCAGTTCATAATACTTATCAGGTCCAGTGAGACCACCGAATGTATGTGGATTATCGGGGTCAATTACCCACTCGCCCTTGTATGGTGGTAGAAATTCATCAACCTTGTCCTGGTCGGGGAAGTCCACTGGTTCAGATGTGTGGGAGAGAAAAAATGAATCAAGGACTACCATAGATGGAACAAGAACCCTCTCGCTCACCTTGAACGCCTGAATAATCGAGTCAAGGACATCCTGATTTGATTCACAATAATACTGAATCCAGCCCGTATCCCTCTGGGCGAGGGAGTCGTTCTGCTCTGTCCATATAGACCAGGGTGGACCAAGTGCACGGTTGATATTGGCGATGACCACCGGGCATCTGGCATAAGAACACCAGTGCATCATCTCGTGCATAAGGGCGAGCCCCTGGGACGAGGTGGCAGTGAATGCCCTTGCTCCAGCCGCAGAAGCACCAATTGCTGCGGCTAGCGCTGAGTGTTCGCTCTCAACCTTGATGAATATTGCATCCATCTCTCCATCAGCAACAAACTTGGAGATTCTTTCAACCACCTGTGTCTGAGGGGTGATAGGATATGCTGCAACTACCTGTGCTCTTGCTATCTTGGAAGCGAACGATACGGCGTGATTTCCTGTAACGACCTTCTTCATCGCATCTCCTCCTCCATAACTATTGCTCCTGTGGGGCATTCATGAGCACAAACACCACAACCTTTACAATAATCATAGTCAAATACAGGCAGGTCACCTTCAATATTGATGCACATATCGGGGCAGAACTTCCAGCATATAGAACAGGCAGTGCACTTCTCGGCGATGAGCACGGGGCGCATATTCCTCCATGAACCGGTCTTGTTCACGGTCATAAGACCTAAAGAGACCGCCATGGGTGGCATATCCTTTACCCCCCGTATCTCTATCTCTTTGCTCATTGTGGCTCCTTTCATAAAATTAAATGATATATGTAAATCAAAATATGACCCTATTTCTTATTCAATCTTCGGTGCTAAATCGTATGCTTTCTTTGTTGCTTCTGCATTTCGGTCGGCAATCTTCCTGGGCAGGTTATCCTTTATGGCAAACAGAAGGTTATCTATGTTGATTTTGCCAAATGACTTTGCGAAAGCCCCCATCATAACCGTATTGACTATTGGCGCTACTTTGGTGCCCAGGTGGTATTCAAGGGCTATCTTTGTCCCATCAAACGGTATTGTGGTAAAGTCACCCTTTATGCCTATCTCTTCTACTGGTTGGTCTGTGTTTACCATTATGAATCCGCCGGGCTTCTTCCCGCTGGTTACATCAACCGCCTGAATGAGTGTGGGGTCAAGAACTACCACATAGTCCGGCTCGTAGACCTCACAGCGAACATATATCGGCTTGTTATCCATCCTTATGAAGGATGCCACCGGTGCGCCTCTCCTCTCAACACCGAACATGGGGAATGCCTGAACCTCATAACCATCTCTGAAGATGGCTTCAGCGAGGATGTAGGAGGATATGGCAGCCCCCTGACCACCCCTTCCGTGAAACCTTATTGCTATCAACTCAAACCTCCTGATATTAAATATTTCAGAAATAGTAGCTGTTCATATTCCAAGGAATTGTCTGTTTTTAAGGGTTTATACTTAAAACCTGCCATATCAACATTTAGTAATTTGACTAAGAAATGCACCAATGATTGTTCATCGTATGATTTATCACATAATCTGGAATTCGCAGTGGTTTTCATAAGAGAATTACCGATTATAGCACGATGGAGAAATAAATCAAGAATATATTGTAATGTTATAGAAGAAAGCAGGATTGACCTTATTTGGGCAAATAGTATAAGTGTTTTTTAAGGTGGTGACAGAAATAGTGAGTGCAGTCGTACCAATTTCAGCAGGGATGGACTGTAAGTTATTGATAAAAAATAAGTTCTGAACAGTGTTGACAAAATGTGGAAAAACTACCAATAGAGTAAATTAAATATGCATATCTTATCCAAGAGATATGGTGTAAGTTAAACGAGGTTATAAAGTCAATTCTGATGTCTTTATATGTTTAATTACATCAATCTCGTATAGATAAAGCACTATTCTGAATGCATTGTAAGTTCTCTCTACTTGGTAAACTCCTCAGGCAATATATAATCACCGTATTTTTCTCTCGCCTCATTCAAACGCATTCTCTGTTCATTCATTACCTTGAAGACAATATCAGGTGTGTCGTGAACCTTTGTCCTGTATATCTCTTCTATCCTGTCAATCTTGGCGATGCTCTCGGGAACTCTCAAGGTGAACTGCTTGTTATAATCATCCTTCTTATATTCCTTGTTTAGAACCTCTTTGAATAATGGCTTGAGGTCCTCATATCTGGGAATGTAGCCCGTTGGTGTTTTTATTGCATCAACCTCATTATGAATTCTCTTCTCCATCCATTTATACCATACCCGTTTGTCGGTCTTCTCATTCAGGAATTCACCGTTTTCTCCCTTGAGGAAGTAGTTCACCGAGAATATCTTCGGGGCACTGTTAAGATTCTTACCAAAGTCAAGGTTTTCCTGAATGTATCTGCCAATAGATATAGAGAGGAAATCAAGGTTGGACATCGGGTTGAATTTTCTCACGCCCTCCTTGCCCAGTGTAGCAGCGGTGGTCTCTGACTCCAATGATGCACCCTTGGTTATAATACCGTGTTCCCAGTCAAATGCCTCCTCCACTGGAACCCAGGTGTCGGAGTCCCTTCCACCATAAACTATTCCACCCACCACAACGCCGTCAGGGTCATTGAGTACAGGTTCAAGGTTGCTGAACATTTCAAGTGCTATTGTGAATCGAGCGTTTGGATGTGATACCGGTATCTCCTTGCCTTCTGCGTCCTTTTTGCCTATATACCATTCACCAGAGTGGTTATACCCTTTCGGTGGAATATCACCATCTTTGCCTATCCAGTGAACACCCTTGTCCTCGGTAACCAGGACATTGGAGAAGATAATCTCACCCGGACTGTGGAGTGCTTTCCATTGTAGAGGGTCGTCCTTGGAGTTAATTCCCTGAATTATACCGAACATGCCCTTTTCTACATTGACCGCTCTGACCTCACCGTTAATGTTTCTGAGATAGGCGATATCATCACCAACAATTGTTTCTCCCTCAAGCATAGCAGTTGAGGTCTTACCGCAGAGGGAGGGGAATGCTCCGGTGAAGTAGGTCTTCCTTCCGCCTGGTCCATGAACTGCCATAACTAACATATGCTCGGTGAGCCAGCCCTCGTTTGCACCAAGATTTATGGCGAGGCGCATTGCGAGTTTCTTCAAGCCGATGGTATTTCCGCCGTATTGTGTATTTGCACTATAAACGATATTTTCCATAAGGTCTATGTAGATTCTCCTCAGGTCCAGGTTCTTTGATGTATTTCTCTCGTCTAATTCTCCCTGTGAGTGCACAAACTTGAAGAAGCGATTGTTATCTCCTCGCCTTACAAACTCTTCATAACCTTGGCGGTATAGAATATTATCACTGTGTGCAACATAGCTTGAATCGGTTAGTTGAACTGCAGGGATTGAGAATTCAGAACCGCACGGTCCGATACAGAAGAAGCATATGTAGAGTTCTTTGCCAACCATTATATTCTTCATTATCT
>QMNJ01000112.1 GCA_003647715.1 Candidatus Coatesiibacteriota bacterium | reverse complement strand
CCTCGTGTGGTCAGTGCTAATTGTCGTAGGGTCATTGCCATGGTCAGCGGTAATTATAACAATATCACCATCCACTGTGTTATCTTTAAGCGTCGGAATAAACCTGTCAAAATCTTCAAGACCCCTACCAAATGCCTCATAGTTATTCCTATGACCCCAACGCATATCAAAGTCAACCAAATTTGAGAATATCATCCCCCCCTCAGCTAACCTCTTCATACTATTCAGTATCTGCCTCATCCCATCATTATTATCTTTAGTGTGAACACACTCTGTAAAGCCCCTCCCACCAAAAATGTAATCAACCTTACCTACCCCCAGAACCATTCTACCTGCCTTGATTAAACTATCCAGCACAATTCCATCTGGCGCAGGAACCGAGAAATCACGCCTTCTCTCAGTTCTGTAAAATTCACCCACCTTACCTTTGAAAGGTCTTGCTATCACTCTTCCCACCCTGTAATCATCCCTGCAAATCTCTCTTGCTATTCTGCAATACTCATATAACTTCTCAACAGGAACTACATCCTCATGCGCCGCTATCTGAAACACACTGTCAGCAGATGTATAGACAATCAATGCACCTGTCTTCAAATGCTTTTCACCTAACTCCTTTATTATTTCTGTCCCTGAGGCAGGTTTGTTACCGATAACCTTCCTGCAAGTTAATCTCTCAAACTCCCTTATCAACTCATCAGGGAATCCATCAGGAAAAGTTGGAAATGGTTCTCTTGTTATAACCCCCGCTATCTCCCAATGCCCTGTAGTAGAGTCCTTCCCTTCTGAGGCAATAGCAGATTTGCCGAACGCGCCCTCAACAGGGTAATCTCTTTCAATCCCTGTAATTCTACCCATCCCAAGAGAGAGCATATTTTTAATCTTTAGCCCCCCATTTGCTCTATAAGTGTTCTGAAATGTTGCAGAACCGCAATCACCATACTTACCGGCATCGGGCATCTCTCCAACACCAACACCATCAAGTATTATCAATATCACTCTTCTAAATTCCATAACTTGTGAATGCTATATCGGAAGCGACTTTTCATATGGTTTGGTATGAACGCCTTTATCAGTAATTATTACATCAACCAATCTATTAGGAGTTATATCAAAGGCAGGATTAAAGACCTTTGAGCCATAAGGTGCCACTCTTCTACCCATACACTCGGTTATCTCCACGGGGTCTCTCTCCTCTATCGGAATCTCATCACCGGAAGCAATATTGGGGTCTACCGTAGATAGAGGGCATGCAACATAGAAGGGCACCATATGGTATCTGGATAGAACCGCCAGATTATAGGTCCCAATCTTGTTGGCTACATCACCATTTCTCGCTACCCTGTCAGCACCTACTATAACCAGGTCTATCTTACCCTTTGACATAAGCGATGCGGACATATTATCACATATAAGAGTTGTTTCCACCCCTGCCTCCATCAGCTCCCACACTGTAATTCGAGCTCCCTGTAGAAGTGGTCTGGTCTCGTCTGCATATACCCTTACCTTCTTGCCCTTCTCCACTGCTTTATAAATTGGAGCAAGTGCGGTCCCAATACCAGCGGTAGCAAGCGCCCCTGCATTGCAATGTGTGAGAACACTGGCACCATCAGGAATCAATCGTTCGCCGTTTTCGCCTATTCTCTTACACATCTCTTTATCCTCAAGTTCAATCTTCTTCGCCTCTTTCAGAAGAAGGTCATTAACCTCCTGTGGTGATAGCGACCTATTCTCAGAGATAACTTTTGTCATTCTATTAACAGCCCAAACCAGATTGACTGCAGTAGGTCTGCAGTTCTTCAGATATTCAAGTTTAACTTCCAGGGCTCTCCAATAGTCACCTCCCTCCTTAATCGCCTCACTTGAAGCAATAACCACACCATAGGCACCTGCTACACCAATGGCAGGTGCTCCCCTCACAGCAAGTGTCTTTATCGCATTATACACCTCATCAAGAGTGGTCAAAAGTATCATATTCAATTCGGTGGGGAGTTTCCTCTGGTCAACCAACAACAAGCCGTCTTCAGTCCACTCTAGCGTTTTTATCCTCTCCATACTCTGTTCACCACTCTAACACTCAACGATAAGGAATTTTAATAGTAACAAAACTGATACTCAAGAAATGAAACCATTATCACTTCTGCAAATCCACCCCAAAAATATGAACCTCCGCATCCCCAAGTATCTGTTTGAGATTTGACACCACCTCATCTATGAGCAATGATTGAGTGGATGCACCAGCAGTTAATCCAACACTGCATACACCATCAAACCACTCACTCTGGAGTTCCCTCGCCTCCTCAATATGGTATGTAGGGCACCCACAACTGGCTGTTATATTTGCCAGATTTGTGGTGTTGGCACTATTCTTTCCACCCACCACTATCATCACATCCACCACTCTTGCCATTTCAATAGCCTCTTTCTGCCTGTTCAATGTCTCAAAACATAGTGTATTATATACCTTCAACTCCTGACATCCATCAAGGAGCCCTGCCACAATATCCTGCGCCCAGGAGAGCGGGAATGTGGTCTGGAAAACCACACCTACTCTCTTACCACTCACCAATTCTGCTTCATCTTTAGTTGAAATCACAGTTGCCTTTTCAGACACAGCGCTTAAAACACCCTTTATCTCTGGATGCTGGGAGTCACCTACAATAATCAGTTCATAACCTTGCTTTTTGAGAACCCTCGCTTTCTCCTGCACCTTCTTAACAAAGGGGCAGGTAGCATCAATGATTTTCAATCCCCTCTTCTTCAGTTCCCTTATATAATTATCAGGGAGACCGTGCGACCTGACAATGAATATCCCCTCCTTTATCTCATTTATGTCTGATACCACATTCAATCCAAGTTCCTCAAGTCGTCTTACCATCTGCGGATTATGTATTATCTGCCCCAATGAATATACCCTGTTTTTATCCTTATTGAGCGCCTCCATGGTCATTCGTATTGTTCGCTCAACACCCGAGCAAAAACCAGCAAACCTACCTATCTCTATCCGCTTCATACTTTAACTTCGCCACCTCATCCATTATACTCTGAGATATCACTCTGTATAACTCCTTTGATGGCTTCCTTTTTAACAGGTCACCAAATTCAATCGGCTTTCCATACCATATCTCTATCTTTGGGAGTTGAAATCCCTTACCCGGTATCAATATCTTGTTAGAATTTTTAATATATGTTGGTATTACCTTTGCCTTCGCCTTATATACCAGCATCCCCGCTCCCTCCTTCCCCTCATTCAACTCCCCCGTCTTGCTTCTTGTCCCCTCGGGAAAAACTAACACCACCCTACCCTTTGACAAAAGCTTAAGGGCTATTCTCATTGCCCTAATATCACCCTCACCCCTTCTCACCGGAAATGCACCATACGAGACAATCAACGCCCTAAACAGTGGATTTCTGAATAACTCCGATTTCGCCATATAATATAACACCCTTAACTGCCCGTTGGCTATTAGCGGTGGGTCAAAAACGCTTGTGTGATTTGATGCAATAATTACGGGACCAACGAGCGGTATATTCCCTATTCCATAACTCCTGAACCTGAAAAGAACCACACTCGCTGGAAAGGCAAATATATGGCTAAAGTGAAAAAGTATTGTCCTCAAGAGGTGTCCCAGTTTCTTCTCACCTCCTCCATAACAATCTCAACTACCTCAGAAGCAGTAAGGCAGGTTGTATCTATTATCTTCGCATCAGATGCAGGTCTCAAAGGTGCAAAAATGCGTTGAGAATCGTTCAAATCCCTCGCCTCAATCTCATTCATAACCCTCAGAAACTCAGTAGGATTATATGATATGTTATCCTGTATCATTCTCCTCCTGGTGCGTTCTATGGATGATGCAGTAAGAAATATCTTCACCTGTGCGTTGGGGAAGACCACAGTACCAATATCTCTGCCCTCCATCGTAATATCGTATCTCTCCCCAATTCCCCTCTGAAGCGATACCATAAACTCCCTTACTGACCTGTGAACTGCTATGTCTGATGAAGCCCTGGTCACCTCAGGCGTTCTCAATCTGTCAGTTACATCCACGCTGTCAACTAAAACCTTATATCCACCTCTTTGTGGAATATACTCAATAACCACATCCTCTATAATCTCATCCAGAGAATCCTCCCTTAAGCAATCAATGCCTTCATCTATTGCCTTCAAGGCAAGAGCGCGATACATTGCACCAGTGTCTATATGATAGATGCTTAGTTTATCTGCCACTGCACCTGCAACGGTGGTCTTCCCCACCCCTGCAGGACCATCAATTGCAACAACCAGATGTTCACCAATCCTCGGAACCGTCTTTTTCATATCAACTCTCAAAACTTAAATTGAGCCAGACCCGCCTCTTCTCTGCTCAATAATCTCCACTCGCCCTCTACTAAAGAACCAAGTTTAAGAGCCCCTATTCTGACCCTTTTCAAACTAACAACTGAATAACCAAACTTATCAAACATTCTCCTGATCAACCTCTTCCGTCCCTCTCTTACCACTATGCTATATGTAAAACCAATGCCCTTATATACAACCTTTGCA
Organism: Candidatus Coatesiibacteriota bacterium; assembly: GCA_003647715.1. GTDB lineage: Bacteria > RBG-13-66-14 > B26-G2 > B26-G2 > B26-G2 > B26-G2. The sequence goes on along the minus strand of QMNJ01000112.1, from coordinate 808 downwards.
GGAAGTGTCCTACCATCACTCAACATAACTCCCCTTTCAATCTTATTCATCTCAGCATCTTCAATCTTCTTATCCAGGGTCAGAATATATTCCCTCTCAACCTCATATCTTGGATGAATCACTCTCTCAGCATATTGTCCATCATTGGTTATTATAATAAGACCAGTGGTGTCAGTATCAAGTCGCCCCACTGGGAATAGTCCACCAGAAAGTTTTAGCACCTTCTCCATTGCCTCAATGTATGATTCTATAGTCGGTCTTCCCTGCCCATCCCCCATTGTGGTTACAATACCTGAAGGTTTATTAAAGGCAATGTAGGTATATTCACTGGGCAATCTGATAACTCTGCCATCAAATTCAACGATATCTTCATCTGTATCAATAACCTTCCCAGGTTTTAAGACCGGTTCACCATTAACCAGAACCCTACCACCGTTAAGGAGTTCATCTGCCTCTCTCCTCGAGGTTATTCCAGCCCTCGAGAGGAACCTGTTTAACCTCATCTTCAAAACCTGCTCCCTCCTCTAAAGCGCCTATCTCGTCTATGGCAGGCAAATCTCCAAGGTCTGACAGACCGAATAGTTCAAGAAACTTATCTGTGGTGGCATAAAGAAGCGGTCTACCAATGGATGTGCTTCTCCCTACCACAGTAATCAAACCCCGCTCAAGTAGGTTCTTGATAACGCCGCTTGAATCTACCCCTCTTACCCACTCTATCTCTGACTTTGTTGTCGGCTGTTTGTAAGCAATTATTGCCAAGGTCTCAAGTGCAGCCCGCGAAAGCGACCTCCTTCTCCTCTCCTTAAAT
>QMNJ01000111.1 GCA_003647715.1 Candidatus Coatesiibacteriota bacterium | reverse complement strand
TTATACTCCGGAAGTATATCCATCTCACTGGCGTCGCCTCTCCCAGAAACAAAATCATCGCCAGCCATAATCTTTCCAATACTTCTTATCTCATCCCCGTATATGGTCCCCCTGCCACACACTACCTTAAAACCATTGAATTCGGGCGGATTGTGGCTTCCGGTTATCATCACCCCGCCCTTAATCTTATGATGTCGGGTGGCAAAGTATAGAGCCGGAGTGGGAACCAGACCGAGGTCTATTACATTGATACCGCAAGATGTCAGACCCTTTGTCATTGCAGAGGCAAAACCATCCGAGGACGGTCTCATATCATAGCCGAGGACACTTACATCCACCCCCTTCCTGATAAGGTATGTGCCAATACCCCTCCCAAGATTATATACCAAATCCTCCGTCAAATCCTCCCCGACCACACCCCTAATATCATACTCCCTAAATATCAACTCAGGTATCTCCATTTCTTATACCTCCTTAATTCGTTAAAAGTCAATTGGAATACCAAACACACTGTTAACATCCGCACTAAATCCATCTGGATAATCAACTCTTGCAAGATAGAGACCATTGGGGGGGAGCGGAACAATTCCACCCGGGTCTCCACTTTCAAGTATATTTGTGAGTTCTTCCAGGTTCAATCTACCAAGACCGACCTCAATAAGTGCACCGACCATCATCCTGACCATTCTCCTCAGAAAGAATGGAGCAGAGACCCTAAAGGCGGTGAAGACCCCGAAGTTACTTGCAGAGATTTTTGTAATCTTCGCCTTCTTATCCCGCTCTTCCTGAACGCAGAGGGCTGAGAAATCACTCAAACCATAGAATATATCAATCGCATCTCCAATGCTTTCAATGTTCAACCTTTTCGGTAGATAGTAAGAATAGTTTCTGTAGAATGGCAGATTGGTATGGACAACCAGATAGAGGTAGTGGCGCAAGAGTGCAGAGTAGCGAGGGTGGAATGCATCCTGTGCGTAATCTACTCTGAGTATGCAAATGTCTTGAGGCAGTATGCTATTCAATGCCCTTTCAACCTCTTCTGGAACCATACCTGTATTGGCTTCAAATGATGCCACCTGACCCAGAGCGTGGACACCTGTGTCGGTTCGTCCTGCTGTAATAATGCGAACACTCTGCTTTATAATAGTTGACAAAGCGGTTTCAAGCATACCCTGAACCGTTGGCACATCTTTCTGATACTGCGAGCCCATATAGTGCGAGCCATCATAGGCAACAATCAGACGGAATCTCTTCTCACTCATACTTACTTATTTTATTAAATAAATGTGGTCTAATCGCAGAAAAACCGCCAGTTACAGTTATCAAAGACGGAGATATTCTCAAAACCACACAGGTATGCTCTGTCAACCTCGCTCAAACTCCCTCCCTCAATTAGCGAGCGGGCTATATCCAATAATCTTACCAACCGCTCATAGTGAGTGCTTACTCTCATCTCAGCATATTCAACCGCCGTGTTCTTTCCTATGAGATATGTCCAGTCAGATGATTCCAGAAACATCATCTCCCTGACCGCATAGTTTAAGACCCTCTTTATATTCTCATTACTCAGACCACGGGAAGCATCAATGGTCTCCATCAAGTTCTTCTCCGTTTGGTCAATCAATCTCCACACCCACATGGTTCTGTCATTGAGCCAGGTGTCAAATCCGCCACCATCACCCCAAGAACCAGCCCTGAGTTTCCTCCTCTCCAAAATATTACTATCTTGGATATAATCTGTTATCTTAATCAGTCGCACACTTTTGCTTTCATTTGAAATTCGTATAGTATCCTCTAAAAACCTCAAGCCCTCCCACCACCAGTGTCCGAACAACTCGGTGTCAAAGGGCGCGGTTATAAGCCCCTCCCCAACCACTTCACTCATATCTGAGACCATATTGACCAGATGACCAGCATGAACTCCCGCCCTATCCATTGCTCTTATGGGTTCATAAACATCCTTGTGAACCATATCTGATTCGGGGTCAGTAACCCTCCAGTATCTATTACCGCTGGGGAAATGCTTCTTGTGGAAGTCAAGATACCATTCATCTCTTGGGTAGTTCATCGGTCCACTCCATATCTGATTGGCGGTGATATTGTCTCTGAAGAGAGCGACCACATTTGAATCACCTATATATGCTGGAATATACAGGTCTCTCTCCATCTCAACCGAAGCCCCTTCATCACTTGCGAAGAATGTCCCTATCGGCTTTCCAGTTATTAGATGGGAGGGGAGGATAGTGTAGAGGAAGCCCTTATCACCAATGAGTTGCTCTATACCCATCCTTTCATATGGTGAGGTGAAAGGGAAGGAGAACACACCCTTTGGACGATATGCACACTCGGGGAGCCATAGACCGTATGGCACACTCCCGAGGTGTTTCTGCATAGTCGCCTTTGCCTGTGCAAGATGGACATTTATGGCACTATCAGTAGGAATGAGAGCGAGTAGGGGATGTGTAGCAGGTGTGGTCAATATCTCAATTACATTCTCCTCCGCAAGTTTTTTGAAGTGAGGCATTATTGTGTAGTGGTATCTATCTGTGAAATGTGTCAGAACGGTCCGATAATGTGAGGACCACCAGCCAGCAAGGTCTGACAGTTTGTATGAGCCGATGCTTTGGAAGTATGCTTCATCGCCCTTTGTAGATTCAATCTTGCGATTAAGATATGCAACGAAACCAGTGGCGAAGGCGGGGTGAGATAACTGTTCACATAGAACAGGTGTAAAACTTATATTGAGGTTTGCTTTGATACCCTCCTCTGTAAGGCGAAAGAGCATATCAAGCAGGGGAATATAAACCTCAGATGTTGCCTCATATAACCACTCCTCTCCATGTGGCCAGGAGCCATAGCCAATGACCATAGGTATGTGTGTATGTAGAACAAAAGCAACCTTTACTGTATTATGCGAACTGGGATTCCCGATAACCTAATCACCTCAAACCTTAAATACTCTCAATCAATCTAAGAATATCCTCCAATTCTGCCTTTATCTCTGCTATTGTAGTTGAAGGTATCTTCTTCTTCCTCAATGATTTTCTTACGCCCTCAATAGTCATCCCACGCTCATATAGAAGACCCTTTATTCGCTTGAGCAGTTCAATGTCGGATAAGGTATACATCCGTCTCCCTCCACTGCTCCTCCTCGGTTTGAGCTGTGGGAACTCCTTCTCCCAGTATCTCAATGTATAGTCCTTTATATCAAGCATCTGTGAGACCTCTTTGATTGAATAGAATAATTTATCTCTCATAATGTGAAAGTTATCAAATAACTTGTTATTTTTCAATAGGTTATAACGACTTTCGGGAGTAATAGATTAAATACCAATAATACCTATCAGGGGTGTTTAATACACCTCACCAATTACAAAATGGGTAGCATAATGAGAGAATCACTTGAATACAGCCCTTATGGCACCCACAGATGTCGGCTCCACCCCTGCCACCGTCTCGCAGAGTGCCCTTACAAAAAAATCACCGTAGAATCCCCACGAAAAGGTTGAATACCACTCTCCATCGTCTGAGTGATAAGCAAAGCCATACCAGGGTCCCGTGGTATCCTCATCAAAACCTAAATAATACTCGGCATTATTGGTCTGATACTGAAAATGAACCATCACCGCCCAGTCAACCACTACCTTCTCGCCGAGGTCTATATCATACCACCCACCATCACCGGGCGAGTAAGGACCACCACTCCAGTATTCCTCATAGTCCTCATCTGTTATATTGTATGGATTCCTCATATAATCGGTATTTGATATGTGGACCAGAACATCACCGGTGCAGGCAAAATACCAGCAAGAGACCTTCGTGATTGCAACCCTGCCATACTGGAATGAGAAGTCCTCCGGGTCAAGCACCTCCCCCAAACTGATATACCTGCCTTCAACCTCCTGCGGTGGATAGCCAACACCCGAATCTGGTGGCGTTTCAAGTATATAGTATATCCAGTCGGCGTATAGCATATCATTACCACAATAGCTCTGATGGGTATTTAATCTAACCAGGTCAGCACCAAAACTCACCGAAAGCGTAATTGATATAATAAGAATAGAAATATGTCTCATAGCAATCATTCTAATGGTAATAAAGTGGTGGTAATCATTCAAGACAATATAACAGCCAGGATGAGATATTGATGTATTAATGCTTTATTGGTCAAACTAATATAAGGGTATATTTTTGATTAAGCAGACCAATGAATAAAAACACCGAGATAAAAAAAGGGGAGATAAAAAATCTCCCCTCTTGTTGCACAATCGTTAAAATTAGGAGGCTACTCTTTCTTCCTTCTTCTCGGCTATCTCCTCAGGTCCTCCTCTTTTCAGTGCCTCATCACGAACCGTTTTGCCATACAACTTCTTAAGTCGCTTGTTTCTTTCCTCATTATGAGAGTATTCCGCCTCCATATTCAGTTCTCTTATGAAATGGTCATCGTCGTGTTCAGCAAGCCATTTAGCATATTCTTCACTCAATTTTCTTAAGAATGGACCATGTTTTTCTATAACCTCATACGCGCCCTCATGAGTTGGTTTCGCGTTGCTTATCTTTATAATTTCTTCAAACTTATCATTTGCGTCCACAAACGAACAGGGTCTCCTTCTATCAAGGTGGAATGGCTGTCTCTCTCTGAATGCTCTGAATAATGGTGAGTTAAGTGCCTCTTTAATCGTATGGTCCTTTATGTTATGTGTTGCAAAGTGGACAAATACACACGGCTCAATGTCTCCCTTTGAATTAATATGGTAGTAAATCCTTCCGCCGGCAATGCATCCATCCACATAGTCGCCATCATTCCAGAAGTCGGCGACGAATATACCCTTGTCCCTTCTCAACAAACGAATACGCTTTCTCATATAACCGCGCTGTTCAGGGGTAAGCATCAGGTCGGTTGAAGAGCCCTTCCCCACCGGAACATACATAAAATACCAGCCGTAGAAGGCGCCCTTGTCGGTTAAAAAGTCAATAAACTCATCGGAGGTGACCTCTTCCACATTGTATCTTGTTGCGGTTACGGAGAAGGCAAACAATGCACCCTCCTCATTAAGATAATCCATCGCCTTCATTATCTTCTTGAACACACCCTTGCCCCGCCTCTCATCCGTCTGCTCTTCATAACCCTCTAAACTGATAGCAGGGATGACATTGCCCAGTTCAACTATCTTCTGTGCCATCGCCCTATCTATCAGTGTGCCGTTAGTATATACCTGGAAGACCATATCAGGGTTGTCCTCAAACATCCTGAGTATGTGTGGCCAGTAGAACGGCTCACCCCCGCTCACTACAACCAGGTAGATACCCAGTTCCTTGGCTTCCTGTATCGCCTTCTTCACCAGTTCATAGTCA
>QMNJ01000110.1 GCA_003647715.1 Candidatus Coatesiibacteriota bacterium | reverse complement strand
CTTCTTAATTGTTATTATATTCTAAAAGAGCTTAATGAATTTCATATAGGGGCAAGATATATATGAAGCTTTCGCTGAATATTCTGTTTATTCTTTCAAGCATTGCTTTTGCAACTTCTTTATCGCTATCTGACAACTCCTTCACTTCACCCGTAGATATTGACACCACCACCACAGACCAGAAAGATGGCATCACTTTGATGGTAGAACCCAATCCATTCACCCCCAACGGTGATGGCATAAACGATGTGGTGTCTTTTAGGGTGGATGGGAACACGCATCTACCGGTCATCTATATCTACAGAAGCGACGGCAAATGTGTCTTTTCTGCTATGGGACCAATGCCGGTCTGGGACGGGAGAGACAAACAGGGCAGAGACATGGAGACAGGTGGATACATATATCAACTTGAGGTTGATGGCTATATATTCACCGGGGTAATAAACCTTATCAGGTGATGATAAAGAGCAAGAATATGTTAAAGCGTTCAACATACACCATTTTTGCTCTAATCATATCTATCTTCATCTGCTTGAGTAGTTCGTTCTCTATGTTTGACTACCAGCCCAATGTGGCGAGTTTCTCCATGGGGGGTTGCCTCTCATCCACCTTCATTCAGCCCTCCGATGTCGGCATAAATCCGGCGCTAATTGCATTTACAGAGTATAATACTCTTGAGACCTCTTTCTCGCGCCTCCACTGGGGGCTTGATTACAGCGAGATGGCATCGGGCTTTCTCGGCTATGCTGTCCCCATCGGCGTCTTTGGCACTGTGGGCATAAACACCAGAGCGGACTTTGAGGGGCTGATGACCGATTTTATCTCTACCGTCTATTACGGCAACTCATTCATCTATCCAGGCAGGGTAGGTCTGGGGGTCGGATTTGATTACTATACCAGGTTCGTGAGAAGCAATGAGTTTACCAGACGAGACCCATCGTTCAATGATGGCACAATACGCCTTACAATGGCTGTAAACAGTGGTCTCATCGTAAAGCCGGCAGATAACCTATTGTTCGGTCTATCGGTCTTCAATCTTAACCGTCCAAAACTATCCTACGGTGGTGATGAACGCCTTCCCCTCAAGGCGAGAGCAGATATAGGTGTATATCTGGGTGCTTTCAGACCATCTGTCTCTGTCGGTTATATCAGGCACTGGGTGGGCGGGTATAGTGAGTTCCTCTACAAACTCGGTTTTGAGGTGGGGCTTCTCAACGATTGCTTGCAGGTGCGGGCAGGTTATGATATGAATCGCTTCTCGTCCGGAGTAGGCATTAACCTTGAGAGGGGCTTCAATCTGATATTTGACTATGCATTCCAGATACCACTGGGTGAGAAGGCGATGGATAATAAGATAGGCACCCACCGAGTTGGTCTCACCTTTGCCTTTGGAGATAGAGATTACAAGTTCAAGGAGAGGTCTAAAAGAAATACATTCCTCTTTAAGTTCAACGATGTTATTGTGAAGGAGGTGGTGGTGAGGACCAAGAGTGAGCATTATGAGGATGAGATAAATTTGAGCGCCTGTGGTGAGATATCAGACGAGGCGAGGATGGTGTCAATGGTTAGTGGGGGGGAGGAGGTGAGATATGGCACCGCTACGATTGAGAGCAACCTGAAGGCGAACGATATTGCGGAGATGAAGGTCGCCTGTAAGGTTGATAGGAGCTGGTTTGATGAACTCAATGTAAGTCATGATGCAGTGAGATTTCACCTTCTATCTGATAGGGGTGAATTTCTGTATGACTGCAAGCCGACTCTCGCCTACATAGGTGATAGATACTATTGCTATGAGAGCGAGGTGGACAAGGCAGGAACAATCGTCGTTGTCGTCCTCCCCAGAGAGATGAGAGAGGGCGAGCGGAAACTTACCGAGAAGACAGAAGAGATAGAGAGGTTGATTGAGGAGGTAGTTGAGGAGGAGAGAGAGCGAGAGGCGGGTGAGTATCCAAAGAGGCATATAGTAGTGAAGGGGGAGTGTCTGTTCATAATAGCGGGTTTTGAGTATCACGACCCGTTCAAGTGGCGTAGGATATATGAAGCGAATATGGATAAGATTATGCACCCACACTGGATATATCCCGGTCAGGAGTTCATAATACCTGCACCGGAGTAGGTCTTGACCTCTGGACATACCCCAGTGACAACCCACTTCCATATACTTTGTTAAGCAGATATAAATGCTGAGATATATCTATAATTTTATGGGATAAGGGTATTAAAATCACCGATGGTCACAAAAAGGTCAATACACTATTACAATGCGTATTGCCGTATTCTCAAATAGTTAATATTGAATAATAATGTGGGGAGAGCTTTGTGCCCTCCCCCCTATCTTGCCAAACCACTGTCTTTTGGTATTACTTAAACAATGCCTTTACTACTCCAACCGATGATGAATCGATTATTGTGGGCGACATACCAAACCATTGAAGGTGCGCTAGCATGATATCATCAAGCAGGTCATCACCGTCTGCACATCCATACTCGGTTGTGGCGAATGATGTTTTGAAGGTGCCACTATCGTATGCAACGCATGTAGTATAGTTCTCATCGGTAATGAAGAGCTCCATTGCATCTGCAGTTGGGGTAAGGTCGTCTGAGTAGAAGTTGTTGGCTGAATACAGTATGCTTGCCATAAAACCACCTGATATTCCCTCACAGAATGTTCCAGAAGCACCTGACATATTAATATAAGCCTCATTGTTATAAACATCTTCTGTTACAGAGTCAACTCCCAGGTAGTCCGTGTAGAATGCTGTGAAGCCACTACCATATATAGCATCCTGACCCATTAGCATGAAGAACTTATCACCCTCATCAAGAAACGCAGAAACATCGCTCTGGTTCGTAGCATTAAATCCACTATTTGTCCACCAGTCGTCAAAAGTCGTCCAGAAGACGAACTCATAATTTACCATTTCGTCATAGTCAGGTGCGCTGGTGACAACTTCATAGTCGGTGTAATTTATCCTGTCAAACGAGTCCTCATACTGAGAGGAATAGTTCCCACCGAAAACACCTTCACTGTCCAGGACTATCAGTATTCTATCATCCTGGGGATTCAGTGGTGAAACGCCTCCCGAATGTAGTATAGCTGAAGTAGATGCTACTTCGTCTCCTGCCTTTGATGGCGATTGCGCCAGTGCGAAAACAGCAAAGATAAAGGTAGCTAAAATGATAATCGTAACTCTCATAACTCAACCTCCTTATTTCTAATTTTATGAATTTTTATACAGATGTCAAGTAAATTTTTAAAGTAAATTTACTGTGAAATGCATCTATTCTGATTTTCCATACACGCATATAAGAAGCGAAGTTATCAAAATGTCGTATGATGGATTTGCTTATGTTCTAATTTTAAGGTTGCATTATGTTGTGTAATTGTTTTGCAGTTCTCTTCATTTCGAGAAACACCAGTCCAAGGCGCGCATCCTTCTTCGTCACTGATACGAGTATTTCACTCATACCTACCGGCACCAGTATCACATTCCCTTTGTCGCATCTCACCAATACCTGCTCAAGTTGACCCCTGTGAAGCTCAGACGCCACCTTCCCGGCAACCGACATCATTGTAGTGATTATCTCGCCTAACTTCTTCTCTTCAATGTCACGGGGTAGGTCAGATGCAATTACAATACCGCTACTTGATATAATCGCAGATGACTCAATATCGGGTGTTGAACTCTTCAAATCCCTTAAAACACTTTGTATCCTTTCTTTTCTATCACTTACCATATCTCACTCACATCAGGACTTTAATATTACATATCTACTTATTAATATTATTCTCTGGATTCTTAAGTACTATGAATGGTATTTAGAATTTTGACAGAAAATATAATTTTTTTATCCATCCACTTTTAATATATCAGAGATATTAATTTTTGGCAAAAAAGAGCGAATAGGACTGTCATTTATTTTTTAGTTAATTAAGGATAATACAGACCTGTTTGATTTTAGATGGGTTGGTTAGATATAGTATTCCTATATATTGATAATATCTCGTTAAATACATCTTCGGGCGAAAAGTTATAGAGAACGAAGTTCCTGCCATCATTTGCCATCTTCCTACGCTTATCTCTATCCTTTGTTATTGCTAATAATTTACCTCCAAGCGCTCTTATGTCTCCCGTCTCAAAGAAAACGCAGGGTGCACCCATCTTATAGAGCATCTTGAGACCACCCGCCATTGATGCTACTACCGGAATACCCAGCGCCATCGCCTCCAGCACCACCCGCCCCTGCCCCTCACTCAACGACGGCACCACTATAATGTCCATCTCCCTCATTAGGGGGTAGGGATTGTCCTGATAGCCCAGAAATTGCACTCGCTCATCAACACCCGCTTCCTTCACCTTCCTCTTCTGCTCCTTTAGATATGAGGCATCCTCCTTCTGGTAGGCGTCTCCAATGACAATGAGATTTGCATGCCTATGTCTCCTGACAAGGGGTATAAAGGCATCAATCAGAATGTGCAAGCCCTTCTGCTGTGATGTAGTGCCGATATAGCCGATACGGGGTCGCTCGGTCTTCCTAACCGTGGCAAGAAGCTCGTGCGGGCTCTTGCTCTTATTCTCAACTCTCTCCACCATCAGCGGGTTCGGTATCACCGCTGTTTTGTAAAGTGCGACATCAGGCAGGATTTCTGCCACCGCAGGTGAGATGGCAATTATGCGGTGGGCAACTCGGGTAGTTAGATGGTGGAATATTGGGTGGTAGGTCTCATCCCTCTGGTGAGCCACTATGGGTCTTCTGTGCAATGGGTATGTGACACTTGCCAGTAGCCAGGCAAGGAAGTTATTGGTGTGGATGAGGTCGGGTTTCACATCTGCTATCAGGCGTGGCAGGCGGTATAATGCCCTCACAGCGGAGATTAGGTTTGACAGGCGACCGCGCTGGTGCCTGTGCCTTGTGGAGACGGGGATGGTGAGCGCCTGAATGCCTTTCTCGGTGATGACCTGGTGGTATCTGCTTTTCTCCGGCACCGCAACTGTCGGATTAACCTCGCCTGATAGTATCTCAATCAACTCAAGTAGAGACCTCTGACCGCCCCACACCTCGCTGGTGGTGTCAATATATAAAACTCTCAATCTGTCTTTTCTTTCTCCCACTCTGCGGAATATATCATCTTAATAATAATTTTTACAGATTAATATATTTGATGTATTATCATCTTTAACAGGGCAGAGATTAAAATATTTCCCCCTGTTCACCTATTCTGAGTGACTACCCTATATTGCGTTATAGTGTATATTGATGAAGAGTTAAACTGCTTTATTATAATATGCTTCCAAATTGCCAAACAGAAACGATATCATTGTAAACTACTTGACATTATACACAGAATCCGATAAAATACTAAATAAGCTGGGCTTTGACT
>QMNJ01000109.1 GCA_003647715.1 Candidatus Coatesiibacteriota bacterium | reverse complement strand
GTAATAAAGTACATAAAAGTTTATGTATTCTGTGTTTGACAGATTTATGAATCACTTTAATTTGAACCATAAAATATTTGATTTATATATTGTCAATTCAATTGATATTCGCTTTAATCAGTGTTTGTTTACTTATCTCTTTCTAAGTCAATATACAAGGTTTGTTGATATGCACTAAATTGTTGATTTAATCTCTCTGTGCAATGGTTATTTTCTATTCTTTTTGTTAGGGATTATCCTTCTGTTTATCATTTACATTGTTTCAACAATAAAATATTTTAGGTTTTAGGCTAAAGATAATCTAATCTTGCATTTTTAAAGTATAATTGATTTTTTTAAGTGTGGAGAGAAAATGTCTATCTACAATACTGTAAACCATCTAATATGTGATTTTAATAGTGTCATTATTGAGTTGTGTGATTTAAGTTAAGACCCATTTGGGAATAATGATGTATCTGAGGAAAATGTTGAGATAATGAGAGTATTATATTCAGATTTAAATGGAGTGGTATAAAGCAAATATTGAAGTGTCTCATAAGTTGGCTCTCCAGAAAGTGGTTAAAATAATAGATAAATAGGATGAGATGCCTACGGGACTTGGATATATAACTGGTGGGGGTGAATATGTGAATGCATTTAATCTTGATTGAAATGATATATTGATTCCCTTTGCTTATTATTTTCTGATAATTACGAAATATTATTTTTCATACATGTTATACATACAAATCCCGCTCCCTCAATATAACCCACCGCCGGCTCCTCAACTTGAAATTCTGATGATGTTGGTTTGGTGGTTAGTAGTGTTGTATAGACCGAGTCAATTTTAAGACCACTCGCCTCTACTAATTCAACCGCTTCTCTATAGGAGAAGAAGTTCGCCTGCCGATAGAAGGGCATGTCAGAGTGCTTCTTTTTAAGATAGTGCTGACCCCAGGCACTCTCCCTCGGCACAAACCCTATTAATATCATGCCATCATCTCTGGTTACCCTGACCATCTCAGCAAGAGCCAGTTCTGCATCATTGAAAAAACAGAGAGTTATGATTGCACAGGTTACACCGAAGCTCTTACTCTTGAAGGGCAGCGCTTCACCCACTCCACAAGCACATACTACTCCTCTATTAGTTGCTTTCCTTATAATCTTTAAGGAGGGGTCAACTCCATATTTGAAACCAAGTTTCTCAGCAAATCTTCCTGTTCCCACACCCACTTCAAGAATAGGTTCAGAATAACTTGTGAGCGCCTTCTTTATACATTCAACCTCCGATGTAAACAGAACTCTGCCTTTATCCCTCTCATACCACTTATCATATCTATCGGTGAATATATCAAAGTCACTATCATACATGGTCTATCAATCTCCCTTTTTTGGCTTCTTTATCTGAAGTGGAAGGAAAGTGAAGGCGCGCTCTTCTGCCCTATCTCCCCATGTCATCATAACACCTACTATCGCTCTGTATCTATCACCTGTTATATTGAATGGGAGCACCACCTTCCTCTCTTCATCCGGCTTCAGTGTTATCTCACAATCACTTGCCCTTAATGGAGTAATAGATGGAGTTAGAAGCAATTTTATTTCTGCATTTTCTATTGTCTTGTTAGATATATTCTTGATATTTACCTTTATGTTCATTCCCTCCCCTGTATCAAAGCCCACTGCTTCAATGGTTACTGGTAAGACGCCGTATCTCTCTCTCAGCTCGGTGAAGGCACTGCCCACAACTACCGCATACTCCATTACAGCGTAATCACCGCCCCTACCCGATAGAAGGCGGTCCAGGTCGTGCATAAATACACCCTCCATAATCTTACTGTCATATATCTTATCCAGCGCTTCTATGGTTCTCCTATACCACTCCTCTGGCTCAATCTGGTATGGTCTATACTTATTGTCCAGCAGATGAGCATCTACGCTATTACCAATGATGATATTTGCCATACCGCTCTCAAAATAGGGTGGTAAGTCCACCATCATACCGTCAAACTCGTTTCTGGTCGCCTCATACAGCATAAGCATTACAAAGTCGGCACCTGCATCGTTGAACATTAGTATGTCCTGCCCATGTTGATGACCGCACTCCCATCCAAGTGTGAACACCCACATCGGCTTTGTTGTGCCTGATTGCTCTTTTATACTATTGAATATGAGTGCGACCTTTCTCGCCCTCCACCATCTCCATAACTCCCAATAGTTCTCTCTTACTCCAATCTTTGCTGTGAGCCAATACATTCTGCTCTCTTTGCCCCGCCTCCAGAAATCTTGTGGAACATCAAGGTATAGGTCCCTCACGAACTCATCCACCAGTTCATAGCCACCAGCACCGGTCCTCATATAATCAAGTCCGATGTAGTCCACCTCCGGGCGTGAATCCAGAAATTTCACCAGTTTAACGATGTCATCAAAACGCTTCTTATCCAAGAGTGAGAAGTTGAGGGTATAATACATCTCGCCATTGACAAGATTTCTTGCGAAGTTATAGCCGATATAGGGCTGGGTCTTGCCGTAGGGAAGATAGGCGCCAATCCAGGCGCCGAACTTCAAGCCCTGTTTATGTGCCTCTTCTCCCAGTTCTAATGCGAAATCAATGTTATACTGACGAAATGGCTTCTTAGGGGTGGGATTATACATTGCCTTCGTCATACCGGTAAGATACATTATTGCGTCTGCACCCATGAACCTCGCCCAATTGACCAGACCGCGCCAGTCACCAAGCCGGTAGTTGGGATGTTGAAATCTCAGACCGCTGTATCTGGTGTCTGTCTCCAGCGTCACCACACAGAATGGCTTATTGATTGTATCGGGTGGCTTTCTTGCACCAATCCTGAATGGTATCAAATATCTGTTTTTCTCGCCCAGCATTTCTACCTCTAAAACTGCTGTGTATTCACCTATGTCAGGGTTCCAAGGTGGAGACCATCTGCCAATGAAGCACGCCTCGCGAGGTGAGAACCTAAACTTGAACTTATCGCTCTGTAAGGTATTGAGAACCGGCTCGCCGTTTCTGGTTACCCTGCCTTGAATCTTCATTCTACCGGCACTTTCTAGGTATGTAAGTGGAAGAAATAACCTTATCTCCACAACCTCGTATCTCAAGAACTCATCTTTCAGCGGTTCTACCCTTATCTGATGCCTGTTGAAAGTATCACCATAGTATAGTAGGGGGTTGTATGAGGGCTTTGATGAGCAATCAATGGTGAGAAACACTAATACCAGAATAGTGGTAAACCACATTAGTGGTTTTGCTGTTAACAAGATGTAAAGTGAATGATTTTGACAGTTCTTCACCAGAGTGATATTATAACAAGATGGGTGGTTTTGTAAATAGAGTGCGTTTCGTGTATCTCGCCTCTTCCCTTGCTCTTGCTATTGGTTATCTGGGGAGGTTTCTTCTGACCGTATTCGTGGTAGTTTCTCTTACAATTGTTTTGCTCTATCTAATTAACCCTGATGTCTCTGCAGTTCTGGCTATCGTTCTTCTGAGTATTGGATTGATTGTGGCGTCATTGATATATGAGGTTATAATGTATATCTTTTCTCTGAGGAGGGGTGAGGTCTGGTCACAGGTGGAGAGGGAGGCAGGTGTTCCAGAAGGAAGAATAAGGGGCGCTTATGAGGTCTGCCTTCAGGTATCATCAGCAGGTGTTTATTCACATCCCTTTGTGGCGAGGGCGGCGGAGAGGGCTAATTCATCGCTTAAGTATGTGTTCCCCCTGTCAAAGCCATTTGATAGGCGCCATATGTTTCTCTCGTTAATTGCTGGTGCATTTGTAATGCTTTTTGTTCTATTCCCTTCAATGATTAGTAGCACAGGTGGGAAGGTGGTTTCTGCTTATGAGAATCTTTTTCTACCCCAGAGGGCGATATTCACCATTGAGCCGGAGGGTGCTCTTCTTCACCGGGGTGATGACCTTGAGGTCTCGGTGCTTTTGAACAAGGGGAGCGGTTTTACACCCTATATTGAGGTTGACCGGGGTCTCGGTGAGGTGGAGAGGTTTGGGTTGAAATATGGTGGGAAGGAAAAATATACAATTAAAATTGAAAAAATTATGGAGGACACACTTTATAGGGGTGTTTTAGGTAATGCCAAAAGTGGGTGGTATAAAGCAAGGGTGGTGAGAGAGCCATCTCTTGAGTATATTAGGTGTGAGATAACCGAGCCCGCTTATGCGGGCACATCACCGATGGTGAGGAAGAGCATGGAGGGCGAGATATTCTGTCTGTCTGGTTCTCGCCTTGATATTGAGGCAGACATAGGTGGTGATGTGGAGGATGTTTATATTATGCACGGGGAGAGCCATATTGAGTTGAAGAGGGATATAAGCGGTATGTGGAGGGGTAGCGTGGTTCTTACGAACTCAGGGCAGTTCTCGTTGGTGGCAAGGGATATACTCAAGAAAGATAATATGCTTGAGACGGCGAAGATAACTATAACGCCTGATAATCCCCCATCCATCAAGCTTGTATCGCCAAAGGGCAGGACCGATGTGGCTACCGATTTGATACTTACGATGTCATATAGCGCCAGTGATGACTATGGCATCTCAACTATTGGAGTTGAATATATTGTGGAGACAACAGGAGACGGTGGAAGGTTCTCTCTAATAGGCGGCGGTGGAAATACACAGATATCTGGAGATGTCTCATTTGACCTTAACCGGGTGGACCCCTTACCGGGCGATACAGTGTTGGTGAGGTTATATGCTTTAGACAACGACACAGTAGCGGGACCCAAGGTTTCATATTCAGAGACGGTAGAGGTGAGGATTCCCGATATTGTTCAGTTCTTCAGAAGTGTTGATGGAGAAAGGGACTATCTCAGTATGGAAGAGGTGCTTGAGGAGGGTGAGGCAATTTCGGAGATGCTTACCGAGATAGCGCAGGGTATGGAGGAGAGAGGCGAGATTGACTATGAGAGCTATAGCAAGATGGAGGAGGTTATAGAGAGGGAGAAGAACCTAAGGAAGCGGGCAGAGGAGATACTGAAGGGAATAGATGAGATGCGCCAGATGGGTGAGGAGGGCTATCTGAGTGAGGAGACGCTATATAAATTGAGCAAGGCACAGGAGATGTTAGAGGAGTTGATTGACGAGCAGACGAAGAGGTTATTAGAGGAGATGCAGAAGATAATGGAGGAGTTGCCAGAGGAGGAAGTGGCAAGGGCGATGAGAGAGATACTTGAGAACCAGGAGGAGTTGAACAGGCGCCTTGATACTATGCTCAAATTCCTTGAGAACGTCAAGGTTGAGATGCTTCTGGATTCATTGAAGGAGCGATTGAGAAGGACCATTGAGGAGCAGAAGGACATTACGGAGGGAATAAAGAGAGCAGAGACAGAGAGGGATATAGAGTTTCAGAGTGAACAGCAGGAGAAGGTTAAGAGACAGTATGAGGAGTTCCTCAAGG
>QMNJ01000108.1 GCA_003647715.1 Candidatus Coatesiibacteriota bacterium | reverse complement strand
CTCCTCTCCATTATACCAATAACTCTGTGTCGCACCCGACTGAATACCTCCGTGACCCGGGTCAACTCAGGTATCACATACATCAGGACCATCAAGGAGTACTCCTCGTGCTTTAGTAATGCAACATATTAGAACAACAAACATCACAATATTTATCAACCTCACGGCAAACCTCCTATACAGGTATATATCCTGTTTCCGATAATCTGCGGACCGAAATCTACAAATTCACCCTCAAGACCTTCCTGAATTAGAATTTGTTCTTTACCCTCCTCAATTGGAACCGCAATCAACTGTACATCTTTTATCAACATCCCCTCTATAATATACTCATAACATAGAATGTATCTGCAATCTTCAGTCCAACTGAATCCTGGAGCAACATCACTTGAATGTTCGTGAATGAACCTCCTATCTTCAATGTATATGCTTCCATCCTCTTCTTTAAATGAGTAACAGTAAATTCCACATTTATCGTCAAATATAGCAGTTGTGCAAAGTAACCTCCCATCCGGAGACCACTTTCGTATAGATGGAAACCGGTCTATATCTATAAGAAGATCGACTCCGGTCTCAACATTAATTATTCTAAGTTCTGTATCATAGGGACCCCTTGTCTCTTCTGTAGGCCATCTATAACCATTATAAACGATGTATTTGCTATCAGGTGACCAATCAGGATGACCATCATAATTGTTAGTAATCCTTTTTATGTCTCCACTCTCTAAATCATATATCTCAATACCTGTGGACTTCTTCTCTACCAGATGTGAATATGCTATCCTTTTTCCATCAGGAGACCAGCATATAAAATCACCCATTGATGCATATTCAAATGGTATTTCCTCCATTTCACCAGAATATATATCGTAGATAAATATTGAATAATAGACCTTATCACCCACCAATTTCTCCCCTACAAATGCAATCTTTGTAGAGTCAGGTGACCAGTGTGGTTCTCTCCAGGGTCCAAAATACTTATCTTTACCACCTATAATAGTTTCATCACCAGTATTCATATTTATTATTCTTATATAACCTATTTCATCGTAGAACATCTTTGATATAGCAAAATATTTACCATCATGTGAGAACCTACCTCTTCTCGCTGAAGAAATATCTATTTCCGTCCCAAATCTTGCTGTAATATCACTGATAGTGTAAATCTCATAGGTCTCTAAGATTTCATTCGCTAATACAGTAGAAAATGGTGAAGTGAACACAATCATTGTTGCTAACGGAATTAGTCCACATTTAAATATGCCTGAACATACCATAATGTTTCCTCCTTATGTTTTCCCTCTTACAAACTTTTCAATCATAGTTATAACAAATTATAATCCCTACCCACAATCTACAACAAGTCTGGCATCTTTCAAAATACCCTCAACATCAATACCGGATATACATCTCAACTCCTCTGAGTATTCTGTTATTCCTTCAAAGCCTTCATACGATACCCATACAGTATTATGATAAGTATTTACATCCAAACTGCTAATAACCTGTGGATTTATAATCCAACATATATCCACATACCCACCTTCCGCTATTCGTAACAGAAGACCATCCCCAGTAGCATAGCAATAACCCGTGTTAGGATTTACACACACCAAGTCCATCTTAATATGTTCTATATTGAATATCTCATCTCCATCGCTTGACAGTTTTACTATTTCCTCTTCACCCTTATCATTCACCCAACATGCCCCATCCCTAGGGTCAACTTAAACATCTACAGGTCGAGTAAAATCAATGTTTTCAACCACAACTTCGCAATTTGATGACAATTTGATTACCCTTCTGCCTTCTTCATCAGCGACCCAGCAGGATCCATCTTCAGGATTTATAGATATTCTCGCAATTCCATCGATTCCCCTATATTCATCTAAAAGACTTCCATCAGATTCAGATAACTTCTGAATACCATACTCCTCTAATTATATCCAGCAGTTTCCAGTTGAATTATCTACTCCTATATCAGTTATGGTGGAAGGGAGGTATTTACTTATTAACTCTACTCCTTCTGAAGAATATTTGAATAATTTATTTCCATCCGCTATCCATAATGAACTGTCTTTTTCAAATATATTCATTATTGGCATTAGAAAACTACCAAATTTGAGTATCTCATCACCATTAGATGCATCATATTTTACTACCGGTCCATATGAGGTCCCATCAACATCTATCCATATTGCACCCTCTGGTAGTAGTTCTTGCACCTCATCACATCGTACAGATAGTAATACAATAATTGATAGTAAGGTTAAAAATAACACCACCTCTCCTCACATCCAACCCCCTCCTTAGAACCATTCTGGATTAATATCCAGAGTGGACATAAATTTTTTATACTTTTCATGGTCCATTACCTCCCCCGTCTCCTCTACCCACCTCCAGTCAAAGAAATTTACTAATACCCACTTATTCTTTATATCCCCTCGTGTTGATGAAAATTCATCAATTGCCTCCTGTTTAGACATCCGTCCTTCTACACAATAAATGAAATCATTACCTGAAACCTCAAACTCCCAACTTATGGGTGGAGAAAGATGAAATGCAATAAAATGAGGTTCCTCACCAAACTCCTCCTTTAAATCCCAGTAGGTTATCCAATATGAAGGGAGAAGTCCACTTAACCCATTGGTTCCAGCCCCCAGCGCATAAATCTCATAATAACCATGTATTAATAAACTGACATAATCCTTCTCCCAAATCTTTCCCAACTCTTCTCTCAATTCAACCCATCTATCCTCCAATTCCTCAAACCTACTGTTCAATTCTAAGTATTTAGGGTCAGATAAGAGGTCCTTATAATCATTACCCTTCTCCTCCCACTTCCGCCTGTATTCACCTATCTCCCTCCTGGTATTATCATACTCCCTATGAAGAAGCCATCTCCTGTAACAATCATCTCTTATCGAGGATAATATCTCTTCAACCGTAGGGGTTTTACCCTCTCCCAAATATGCTATTACCTCATACGCAGAGATTTCACCATGAAGATTACTCAATTCAATAAATATAAGGTCTTCCCTCTCAATACCAAGATACTCCTTATTTCTATCTTTCACTATCGCAAAAAACATCTTCTCCACTGTCTCTTTTGGAACCTGCGTCTGATAAGGTGATGACATATCATTGGGGTCATTATTCCTTATGAACTCCTCCTTCTCCTCGAATATCTTCATAAATGTCATATACTCCTCAGGTGTTATCTCACCACTCCTTACTATATCTATCTCATCCCACTTGTATGGCGTGTACCTAGAAAAGGTAAGACCCAGAATAAGGAAGATAACTAAAACTATTAATAAATTCCTTCTCATATTACTCACCTCTTCCATCTACTCCAAAATACCAGCCGGGATATTCATCAGGGCTATCATGTTCCCATATTGAATTCAATACCCAGAAATCAGGAACCTCTTCTCTGCTGTTCATATATTGGAAAAACAGTGTCTTTCCATCACCTAGTTTTTTATCTTCCTTAAGATTATTCTCAATTAATCTAAGCCATTTCTCATAACTCTCGTCTCTGTATGACTTTTCTAACACCTTGCCTTTACTTCTTAGAGAATATATATCTTCTTTTTTGTAGCATTCTTGACCTTCAATGAACTCATTAAAACTCCAGACATTGTATTCCTTACCTGCATAATCTCCCGCGTATTCGCGAACTACATACTTCTCATTATCTACTTTAAATACCCAATCATAAACATTCTCGGACAATATTATACCAATAGTCTCAATATCTATATCTCTACCCACTCTTTCCATAAGATGATAAACAGCCATAGGAAAAAGAGTTATTACTGTCCCAGGACCTCCACCTGAAGCACTACCTATTTGAATATAAGGGCTAACCTCATAGTAAACGGGCATAGTAAATTGGAGGTAGTCGCCTGCATATCCTTGTATATAATCCCCCATCTCTTCCATAACTCCCCAAATACCTCTATCAAAATTATTCCGCGCTATATTTTCCAGATCGCCAAGCAATTTATCTCTGGTGTCTGGCACACCACCCTTCAAATATGCAGTAACATGGTAGAAGGTCAATTCCCAGTCTCTATCATATACAGGTATCATTATGAGTCCCCTAACATATTTATCGGGGTCATAACGTGGTGACTGAAGGTCCGATAATGAGGGGTATGTCATAAAATCCTCCTTTGCCCTCTCCATCGCTGCTTCATAAAAGATATCATCAGGAACTCGCGTAAGTTTAATCTCATCCTGATGAGTTACCCCTGAAGAAGTAATTAGGATGAAGATAAGAAACATCAAAATCACATATCTACCCATTGTAATCCACCTCCATCAAACAGGGGGTATAATGCCCCATAATCCATGTTATATACCAACCTATATCCGTAAGACCACTATCTATATTCATAAGAGTTGGTATTGCTCCTATCCATCCATATACAAAAAGAGAACCATCATATTCACTTCCAACAATACCCCATAATCCTATATCTTCATCTTTATCATCAAATATTCTAATGCTTCTAATAATGTTCCCCAAAGAATCAAATTTATATATCCACGATTGGTAATATTCTCCAATCCCCCTAAAATAACCTCCTGCAAAAACACCTCCATCATTCTCATCTGCAACCAAAAATACATCTTCACACCCTTTCTCAAAAGGGTTATCTATGAATAATTCAATCCTCTGATTTTGAGAGTCAACCCTGACCAGATTATCATTATATTCTTCGTCTCTTACCCACACCCATAGATAACCTCTCTCCTCATCTACATCCATTGACATAACCTCACCTAAATCCTGCAAAACACCAACTTCATTGAGATTTATATCCCATTTATATATATCACTCTCACATGAGAACCATAAAGAACCATCCAACTTGTTCACAACCCATTCATCAGTTTCACCAGGTTCTACAGGAACCTGATTACCTCCCAAGAAATAAAGACCAGATGATAACCTACCCCAATAATATTTCAGTGTATTACCCACTCTTCTATAATTAATCCAACATCCACCATCTCTCTCAATTGCACCGATATTCTCAATTATCCAGTCCTCATTATCAATATTGAGAACCAATGAACCGAGCTCAACTCCACTCCTGTTAAATTTGTAAATGGTATCAATATCATTCCTATCTACTAACCATATTGAGCCACGAACACTGTCTACAGAAAAGGATGAAATATCATGGTTCTCAACAATTTCTATTCCGTAATTTCTCAACCCGCTACCGTCAAATACATTCAACGCAGAAATACGATACGAATCCATACCCTTCGCCCATAGAATTCCACCCTCCGGTAGTGTCTCTTGTTCTTCACCGCATCTTAATTCCATAAATGAAATTGTTAAAAGAAAAAACAATAAGAATCTGCTACTCCTCACATCCAACCTCCTGAAT
>QMNJ01000107.1 GCA_003647715.1 Candidatus Coatesiibacteriota bacterium | reverse complement strand
GTTTGCCTCTTTCTGGGTGTTCTCCTTCAATTGCTCTGAGATGCGCTTGGCTGTTAGCAATGTCTCCTCAAGGGCTCGTTCTCTCTTCTCAAACTCCTCCGCTCGTGTCTTTAACTCCTTCAAATCGTCTTTAAGTTTTGCGTTCTCCTGAATCAATTCTTCCATCTGGTTCCCAACCATCTCAAGAAAGGCATCAACCTCATCCTTATCATAGCCACGCATCGCCTGCTTGAACTCATGCTTGAAGATGTCCTGTGGGGTTATCCTCATAAGCAAAACACCTTCGGAATATTAATAAAATACACTTTTACTGTCAATCAAAAGAGGTTTTCTGATAGTATAACATAGTAATTCCTTGAAGTTATACATTACATTCTACATAAAACTATAAATAATGATTGTAATTAAAAATGCCGAAGATATGTTAAAATAACATTATATGTCTAAACTACTGTTTGGTTCATCAAAAGTTCCTGAGCTCTCTTACCTTCTCAAAGAAGTTAGTTTGGATGACCTACACACTATATCAAAGATGCTTGGTAGTAGTGGCTCCTTAAAGAGCAGAGCACGACTTATAAATAGCATCCCAAATAAATTGTTGGATTCTAAATTCGTAAAAAAATATATCTCATCTCTTCCTCAGGAGGAGATGACTGCCCTTAAAATCTTCTTCTATATGCAATCATACGCACCAGACCTGCTTTCCACGGTGAGGAGAAAGATGTCAGGTCTAATCAATTCATTAAGAGACAGGGGTCTTATCTTCTATATGGGAAAGGCAAAGCAGTATTTTATGCCGCGTGAGATAGTAAGTTCAATAGATGGAGTAGTCAGCGTTGACCTTGAGTGTATTTCGCTCAATGAGAGTGGTGGAAAAGAGATTAACCACGGCTTCGCAATGTTGAGGGATGTCTTTACCGTATTCTCCCAGGCAAGGTCAGGAAAGATAAGAATGACCAAGGCGGGTAATGCATTCTCAAATTCAGTTGATAAACTATCAAACCTTTTGGAGTTGAGTTCACATCAGATTCCATCGGATATTATGGAGCCAGATAAGAGAATACAGTTCATTCTTGAGTATCTAAAGGTTAAGGGTCTGATTGCTCTTGCCGGGAAGAAAACCATCTCAACCGATGTCAACATAACCAACTGGAGTAGAGAGCGATATTTAGAATTTCTTAACTCAATTGCCAGATTCTATTTCTTTGAGTTCAACCCGCCTAATAATATCGTAAAAGCCCTTACCATTGCATTCGTAGTTGCCATGTCTCAATATAAGAGTTCAAGTATATTCAAGTATAATGATTTCGTTGAATTGGTTATAAAAACGGTCAGGAAGATTGAGACAAGTGTGAGTGCTAAGGATATCAGGGAGACAATTGCAACGCTCACTCTGTTCGGAATTCTGAAACTGGTTGAGAGAGACAGAGGTGATGGTGCCCTGGGCATATCTGATATTGGATTAGCACTACTGAAAGGTATGGAGTTTATACCCCAGGTGAATAACGAATTATATATTCTCCCCGATTTCAATATCATCGCATCTAAAGATGTTGAGCTTTCTCTGAGGGCGACACTTGAGACCTTCCTTGAACTTGTTTCATTGAAGGAGACCATAACATTCAAACTCACCAGACAGTCGGCATACCAAGGTTTCAAGGCCGGATATACCAGCGAGGGGATTATAAACATTCTGAAGGATAACTCCTCCAAGCCCCTCCCACAGAACATAGAGTATTCGCTTGTGAACTGGTATAATCTGTATAAGAAGGCGTCGTTCAAGAAGGGTATCTTTATAGCAGTGGATAGTGATGAAGTTGCCGATGAAATTTTATCAAATAAACAATTAAGACAATATGTAAAGGAGGTGGTTAGAGGACCAGTTCTCATACTGAAGGATGGCGCTTATGATAGGACTTTCAGTGTTCTTACCAGAATGGGTTTCATGCCTAAACCCCTCCACGAAGATGATACACTAATTGAACAACTGTCCCAACAGGAACTATCTACCAACAATATCTCCCTGGCTCTTGAAAACTGTGCTCATCTGGGAAGAGAGGTCTATATGATATACAAGAACAATGACACTATATGGAGGGGCTATGTTACGCCCAGAGGTATCACTGAGAAAGAGGGCAGAAGATACGCAAGAGTAAGGAAAAGAGGGACTAAACATAACACAGAGGTTCTTATTGATGAAATAATGTATGTAAGTTTTGAGGACTGAGGAAAAGTGGATGAGAAGAAGGAGAAGAAATTAGAGTGGATAAGCCATCCTGCGAGATACAGGGTTAAAACCACAATTCTCTTAATCCTTTTCTTCATCGCCATTTCAGCCGGTGTTTATTTTACCTTTGAAAGCGCATTTCTGGCATTCCTGTCAATGTTGATTCTTGTTGTTAGTTTGTCGTCATACTTCTTCCCCACTAAATACAAACTTACAGAAAGCGGGGTGACCATAAAGGGCATATTAACCGAAAGGTTTAAGCCATGGGACTACTTCCATTCATACTACTGCGATAAACACGGCGTTTGTCTCTCTACCTTCTCATACCCATCACGCCTTGACCCGTTCAGGGGTTTCTCCCTCCAGTTCCGCAGGGACAATAGAGAAGAAGTGATTAACTTCATAAAACAATTCTTAAAACCCGCTGAGCCAAAGAAGTAGATATTTGATTGTATAACTGGCATTTCTGTCTCAAAATCACCAGAGCATTTATATTACAAACTATTGTAATTATGTCTCATTTAATATATAATTAAAAAAATCAAGAGGTGGTCAATTATGCCTGTTTATGAATATAAGTGTGATGAATGTGGAGAGAGGTTTGAAAAACTTACTTCTGTGGGTGGTAAGGAGGTTAGTGTTAAGTGTCCGAAGTGTGGTGGTAGTGCGAGACGCATTATATCTACACTCCTCAAGAGTGGTAAATCAGAATGTAGTTGCACAACCTGTGGAACAAGCACATTCACCTGAGCTGTCTAATATTCTTGGCTTCGGTTAGGAGCCAACAGGTAATTACCTTAATTATTGTATTTTTACCGAGAGAGTTGTTAAGGTTAGCAAGATTTAGAAATATGTCTCGCTATATTGACCATTACCGATGACATCTCAGTAAGCCCCTCCAAACTCACCCACTCGTCATCACCGTGAATAAGACCGCTTTCACAGCCAATCCCAATCGTTGGAATTCCTGCTGATACAAGATACCTCATATCAGAGAAGAAAGGTGCAAGAACGAACCTCGGCTTAATCCCCACTACATCAGAGAAAGCCATTCCGACCAACTCCTTCATTCTATCGTTGGAAAGCCCTACAGCAGTTTTAACCTTCTGTATAAGTTCAATGTTATAACCATAATGAGTTCCAGTGAGTGCCTTATATACTCTCTCCCTTATAAGTTTGTCTATCTCAGAGAGGCACATTTCTGGTATCACCCTCGTATCTACTGTGAATGAGAACCTATCGCATATAGTATTCGGCTTCGTTCCACCATCACATACACCGCCAATATTCATTGTTATATATCTATGTGCGTCATCTGAAACTTCCATCTCTGTTCTCCTCTTAGCAAGTTCTTCCTCAAGGTCAAATAATGATGAAGCCGCACGCACTGCTCCCCTGAATGCATTGAGACCAAGATGGGGTCTGCTTGAATGTGCCGCCTTGCCTGTTACCACTACCTTGTGCCATATCAGACCTTTATTTGCAATAGTTATAACGGGTGAATGAACACCCTCAACTACTCCTATATCACCCTTTAGTAAACCACGCTTGGCGAGATAGCCCGCTCCCGCCTCTCCGCCCGTCTCCTCATCACATACAAACGATGTCTGAATAGCAACATCTAAACCCATATCGTCTATCACTCTGACAGCAACCAGCATTGATGCCACCAAACCCTTCATATCTGCAGAACCACGACCATATACTCTATCGCCCTCTACTAACATCTTGAATGGCTCTTTAGTCCACCCCCCGGTTATAGGAACCACATCAAAATGCCCGTTGAGGTGAACTATGGGTCTATCATCTATCAACCTCTCGCCAATGATTGAGTATCTTGGTGGTGCGTTCTCAGGAAGCCCTCCCTCACCCTTTGGCGCCTGTATAATCTCAGTCATAAGCCCCGCCTCTTTCATTATAGGTTCAAGCGCCTCAACTGCGTCTCTATATGAGTTGCCGGGAGGATTGACAGTGGGAATTGATATTAGAATGCCAAGGACATCAAGCAAAAAGTCCCTGTATTTCGCCACTCTTCTCTTTATGTCTCCTACTATCTTATCCATCAATCAATCAATCTGGGGAATAAATCCGACCTTCTGTCCTTAAAGATGTCATTCTCGGGGGTCACATGCTTATCCTCCGCATCCTCCGGCTCAATATCAACCAGCGCAACCTCCTCGCCATCGTCAGATGCCTTGACCAGCACTTCTCCCTTCGGTGAGACCACCTGGCTTCTGCCAGTGAAGTGAACCTCTATGTCGTCCAGTTTCTCACATCCCACCCTGTTGGCAGTTATGGTGAAGACACGGTTCTCTATGGAACGGGTTATCATTGCATCCTGCCCGTAGGGTAGTATCAGATTCGCAGGGTGAGCAATTATCTGCGCATCCCTCAGTGCAAGAACCCGCGCAACCTCTGGGAATATCCAGTCAAAGCATATCATCATACCTACCTTGGCTGGACCCATATTGAAGGGGTGGATGGTTAAGTCGCCCGGGGTGAATATCATCTTCTCCCTACCGAAAAGGTGCGCCTTGCGGTAGTGACCCAATAGACCTATGGGACCTATGAGATATGAAGAGTTGTATAGTTTATCATCCTCCTTCTCCATCACCCCTGCGACGATAAAGCCACCAATGGTGCCAGCCATCTTCTTGAGCCACTCAAATGTAGCACCTTCCTCAACAACCTCTGCATATTCAATCGCCTCATCTTTGTCCCTGAACAGATAGCCAGTGCTGAACAGTTCGGGCAAGACAATGAGGTCTGCGGTCTTACCAGCGAGCAGTTCTTCAGCCCTGTTCAGATTCTTCTCCACCTCACCTCTCTCAATCTCCATCTGGACGAAGCCGACCTTCATTTGTAAACCTCCCTGAAAATAACTAATATGGGCTATTCAGAGATTATATGAAATGGTGATAACTATTCAACAGTTTGATTAGTGTTTATAAAGTATAATAGGTGTGTTATTTAAGGCAGAAACTCATCGGGAACCTTGACTTTGAAGATTCCCTTCTCACCTGGTCTTATCCCAGAGAACACTATCCACTCATAGTTGTTAGACCAATCGGGTGAGAAATCACCTCCATCTAGTTTTAAGTAACCAATACCACATTTAGTTATCTTGACTGATTCTCCTCCGTAAAATGGAACCACAAATAAGTCATAACCCCCAGTATCTGAAGCCCTGGAATAACATATCCATCTCCCGTCAGGAGATAC
>QMNJ01000106.1 GCA_003647715.1 Candidatus Coatesiibacteriota bacterium | reverse complement strand
GAATATTGGTCATTATTAGATGTTATAATTAATCGTTATGAAGGACAAAATTGAGGACCTGGAGAGAAGAGTAAGCAATCTGGAGCGTAAATTGAGGCGGATGGAGCAGGAGGAGATAAGGGAGGCGAAGTATCGACAGCAAGCATCAAGAACAAATCTTACCATACGCCTTCTCGTCTATGCTGGATTTTTTATTGCACTCTTCGTTATGTTATACTATTATAGGTTTCATTGAACGGGGGATGTAGCTCAGGTGGGAGAGCGACTGCCTTGCACGCAGTAGGTCACCGGTTCGAGTCCGGTCATCTCCAGTAGTTATTTGTAAAAGGTAGTGATATTATGAAGAAGGACATACATCCAGTTTATGAGGAGACCACCATTACCTGTGCCTGTGGTAATGTTATAAAGACCCGCTCAACGAAGAAGAACATAAAGATTGAGATATGTTCTGCCTGCCATCCATTCTTCACGGGCAAGCAGAAACTGGTTGACACCGCAGGAAGGGTGGAAAGGTATCGCAAGAAATACGGTAAATCAACCAGAGAAGCGAAGAAGGGATAGAAATCTCTTATGGAAGAAAGTGTAAGCCCCACAGGTATCTCTGTGCGGCTTATTTCTTATACACCTGAGCCAGAGAGTGTGATAATAAAGGCGATTAGGGTATGCTATAAGGAGAAAGAGGCGGATAGTGTGGTATCCCCTGAGACGATGAGAGAGGTCATCAGGCGGGTGATAAGGCGTGGTCATCTATCGGTAATAGAACATATCTCTTTCACCTTCCTCATTGACGGCATCTCCAGGGCTTGCTCGCACCAGTTGGTCAGGCACAGAATTGCTTCATATTCACAGCAGAGCCAGAGGTATGTGGACTTTGAGGGTTTGAGGTATATTATTCCACCAACAATAGCTGAGGATGATGAGTTGGATAAGAGATTTAGAGAGCATATTGCGGAGACATTTAAATTATATCGGGAGTTGAGGGAGGCGGGGGTTCCGTCTGAGGATGCGAGGTTCGTTCTGCCCAATGCGAGTGCTACACGCATTATATTCACAATGAATGCGCGTGAGTTAATGCACTTTCTTAGGTTGAGGTTGTGCAGGAGGGCGCAGTGGGAGATAAGGGAAGTTGCCATAATGGTGGGTGAGATATTATCAGAGATAGTGCCCTCTGTATTCAGGCTCTCTGCGCCATCGTGTGCTTATGGTCCCTGTCCCGAGGGCGATATGACCTGTGGTGACCCTTATAGACCCCCTTGGTATGAAGAGGAGTAAGAATGAGGGATACGGTTGTGGATAAGAGAGAGAAGCAATTGGACCCACTGGGAGGGCAGGCGGTCATTGAGGGTGTGATGATGAGGTCAAAGACCTCCTATGCGGTTGTTGTCCGCAGGAAGGACGGTAGTATTGCGTATAAGAAGGCACCCCT
This sequence comes from Candidatus Coatesiibacteriota bacterium, assembly GCA_003647715.1. Taxonomy (GTDB): domain Bacteria; phylum RBG-13-66-14; class B26-G2; order B26-G2; family B26-G2; genus B26-G2. The sequence continues at coordinate 4,089 of QMNJ01000106.1, read as the reverse complement.
CCCGGAGTGGGTGAGAGGCGGTCTAATGAAGATACCTATAGTGAGGGGGACCGTGGCGCTGTTTCATTCACTCAAGGTAGGTCTGGATGCTTTAACATTCTCGTCAAATGTAGCAATGCGGGATGAGGGCGAGAAGGAGCTGAAGGGCTCGTCCTATGGTTTTGTAATTGTTGTATCTATAATATTCGGACTGGCGTTCTTTGTGGGGCTTCCATATCTGTTCACCTATCTCATCCAGAGGTTCACCGGTTTTGCAAAGGGGCAGTTCACATTTAATGTCATTGACGGCATATTCAGGATTGCAATGGTATTAGGGTATATATGGGTAATATCATTGAGCAAGGAGATTAGGCGTGTATTTGAGTATCACGGAGCAGAGCATAAGACAATTGCGGCTTATGAGAGTGGAGGCGATATTGATATTGAGAGCACCATTGGGAAGAGTAGATTTCATCCCAGGTGTGGGACATCATTCTTGATTGTAATTTTATTGCTGTTGATAATAGTCCACACTGTGGTGTTCTCTCTCACAGGACCTATAAGCATAGCCCTGAACATACTGATAAGGGTCCTGCTCATACCGGTGATAGCGGGTCTTGCCTATGAGATAATCAAACTGGCGAGCAGATATCCAGATAATATCTTGGTGAAGGTATTGACCTATCCGGGGCTTTTTACACAGTTGATAACAACCAGGGAGCCGGACAGAGGTCAATTAGAAGTGGCGGGTGAGTCGATTAAGATACTGCTTAACGAGAATATAAAGGAGAGGGATGACCTTATTTTAGAGGAGCAAGAAGAGTAGTCAATATATTGTAGAGATGGTATATTATTAATGCAATTCATTGAGATAATGAGAGAGTTTTTCTGTCTAATCTCTGTATTTAGTGTATTCTTCGGTTCCGTCTACGGCTCATTAACCGATAGATATGATGTTCGGTTGAATAGAATACCCAGTAGTTATGTCTACCGGATTTACCCTGTCTATACACCTCATAAACCAACAATAGATGGTTATCTTGACGATTCATGCTGGGAGATGGCGAAGAGGACGCCTTCGGCGATAGCGGATGGATTCGTTTACCGTGATTTAGGCGAGTTTCCGGCGCTTGAGCCGACCATCGTTTATACCGCATACGACGATAAGTTCATCTACTTCGCCTTTGAGTGTTATAAAGAGGATGTAGATGAGATTGTTGCAGACCTTCTGGTAAGGGATTCATCGCTTTGGTATGACGACCATATACAGGTCATTATAGACACCAACTGTGATAGGTCAAGCGCCTATTACTTCGGGGTGACACCTGAAAATGTTCAGATGGATGGGTATGTGGCAAAGGACGGTGAGTTGATAAATGAAAATTGGGATTGTGTATGGTATTCTGCAACACAGATTAATGATGAGGGCTGGGTGGCTGAGATTGCCATACCGTTCAGAGCACTGATGTTTGAGATGAAGGAAGAGAAGGAGTGGGGGATTAACTTCTTCCGGCTTGATAGAAAACAAGGCGACCAGACCATCTGGAGGGACACCGGAGGTGACCTGTATAATGTCTCAAGATATGGAACCATGATATTGAAGCGTAATATAGATAGGAGTCCAACGCTTGACATACAACCTTATGCTTCAGGCGAAATTGACTGGAAGACCGAGGAGGAGAGGGGAAGGGAGCTAGGAGTGGGGGTGGATTTTCAGTCAAGGATTATACCAACTATGACCTTTTCGGGAACTGTCAATCCGGATTTCGCCCAGATTGAAGCAGACCCCGATGAAATAAACCTTGACCCCAGTAAGGAACTATACTATCCAGAGAAGAGACCATTCTTCCTCAATGGGCAGGAGCACTTTGATACCCCTATTCAACTTTTCTATTCCAGGAGGATTGGTAAGATAAAATGGGGCGGTAAGTTTACAGGATGGATGGGAGGACTATCATATTATGTGATGGATGTCAGGGCTAATGAAGCTCGACTTATGAAGAGGACTGATGCCCCATACTACAACTTTGCGGTGTTGAGAACCGCATACGACATCAGGCACGATATGGCACTTGGCTTTACCGGCGTAGACAGGAGGAGGAAGAATGAGAGAACTACTGTAATGGGGGTGGATACAAAATACTCTGCTGGTGATATTGCCACATTTGATTTTCAGGTGGCTGTTATGGATAAGCCAGAATTTGAGAACAGATTGACATCTTTTTCATTATCGGCTTACAGGAATTCTAGTGACCTCTCATTTTCTGCAGGTTATGAGGATATAGCAGATAGATTCGGTGAGTGTGAGACCGGTTATATCCCTTATGATGACGCCAGGGGTTTCTGGAACGGGATTGAGTATGATTTCTGGCCCTATGCTAAGGGTATGGAGATGATATACCTTTATGGTTATGGTGATTACTATAAGGACCATAAGGGTAGGGATGCTATGTGGGAACAAGAGGGTCAGGTGGGAGTGCGTTTTCTAAATGGGATAGAGTTGGTATATGACTTCTCAAGGAATATGCGTGTTTTGGAGAGCGGTTTATACCGAGAGACATTGAAGAACCATTATCATTACTTCTTATGCGGGTATAATATGCTTGAGTGGTCTTCAACCTACTTTGATTACACCTTCGGTAAACACTACAGGTGGGATATGGACTACATCAGTATGGCAAGTTCATTTAAGGTTACCTCCCGCCTTGCCATTGAGTTGGGCGTGGATTATGAACGCTTGAAGAAGAGAAAGGAATATTATTATGGTTTTGAGAACGAACTGGTGAGGTATAAGCCAGTAGAAAATATATGGATATTCATTGTCAAATGGAACTATCAGATAACACATAACCTGTTCATGAGAACATTTCTGCAATCAAGTGGTCTTGATAATACCTGGACTGTAAACGCACTGATTGGTTACAATTACTATAAGGGCTCCCATATCTACCTCGCCTATAATGAGTGGAGGGAATACTCCGCACCTGGGAAACCGCTATTGGGAAGGATTCTTTTCCTGAAGGGTGATTTCAATATCGGACTTTAACAGAAAAAAGTTCGGAATCAGTAGTCATATCCGATAAAGAACCTTATCGGGGTGTCTTCAGATATGGAATGAAAGTCGGTCTTCTTGGCTATATCCAGGCGGAAGACCACGAAACCGCCTAAACTCCATCTCAAGCCCAGACCGAATGAGCCCTTCAACTTAGATATCTTGTCGTCCCATGCACTTCCGACATCTATGAACAATGCACCCCTTATAGTTCCCAAACTCGTATCACCAAACGGCAGCCGAAGATGAATCTCATCAATGATGGGAAATCTTACTTCTTGATTTACGAGAAAGAGCTTTTTACCTGAGAATTCATAGAATTTATATCCACGCATACCCAAGCTACCACCAAAGTATATGGTCTCGGCATCGTCTCCATTGTTGGCTAAGAAAATCGCTCTCACAGCATAAGCACTCATTCTGCTCAGGCGAAAATACTTCCTGAAGTCAAATGAATAGACCATATATCTTTTCTTCCACTTGTTTATGTCCATATTATTTCCTATTGTAATGTTGTATCTTGCTCCTTCTATGGGACCAGTGGAGACCCAGAGTGAAGTGTCCTTGACGAAAGACACATAGTTTGATGTGATATTCGTATTAAGTTTCTCAATATCGTCCCTTCTGTGAAGCCGATATATCATCGTTCCAACCTCAAACCGATAGAACCTGTTCACAGGGATAATCACGGTTCCGCTTCCTCCATATAGGTGTTCTGTATACTTGTAATAGCCGAAGGCATCGTAGTAATCGTAGTAATAGTGGAAGGCACCGAGACCATAGTTTACCCTCCTAGAGAGATTGTAGTAGGCGACGCCTGCGTTCATTCGCTTCAGGAGTTCGCTCCAGCTTCTGGCGGTGTTGCTGAGGGAGACCACCAAGTGCTGGTCCGAGAGCATATCGGTGAAGTATATACTGCTACCAACACCGGACTTAAAACCTGGTGAATAGACCGCCTCTGCTTGTAGGAAGTCAAGCGCGAAATCAGCATTATCCTCCTCAATACTGGTCTCAGGCATAGTCTCTTGCTATTCCTCTGTCCCTTTCTCCTAGTCAGT
>QMNJ01000105.1 GCA_003647715.1 Candidatus Coatesiibacteriota bacterium | reverse complement strand
ATATCGTCCTCATCGCAGGTTACGAATGTAGAAATAATCAGGGTGATTATGAGGAGTTGTAAGATAGAAGATATTATTGAATTGGATTTTGTATTAGTCATTTAATACCCCTCAATAAGATTATTCTCACCCACAAATAATTAATTGTCAAGATAAGTGCTTCTGCAATTTAATAAATCGACCAAAGGAAGATTTTAACCGTGAGATTATTATGAGTGTCTAAAATATTGACTTATTAGCCTTTTATGATAATATCTATTGAGAAATGGCTGAGAGATACAGGAGGGTATTGACCCTCAAACTTACTATTATAATTTGCTCTTTGACATTGCTTGTGGTTCTAACAATAACACTGGTGAATATCTACTATCAGAGGCAGGACAAGGAGAATGAGGCGCGCCTTCGTATGATGGCGGTTACTGGTATAATACAGAGGAGCATCGCTGAGTTAGGTAAGGAACAGTTCGTAAGGTGGGCTGATTCACTGTTCCGGATGCGATTTTCGGCGGATGAGTATAACCTGGACATCGTTTACATAATGATACTAAACAACAAAAATCAGGTAACCTACTTCAAGAAGAACCCTTTAATTTCCATAAGTGACTCCAGTGGTCGCCCGATAACGCCGGGCGAGATACTCTCAGGTAGGATAAGGGACTTGAGCGTGGTGAAGGCGACGGTAATAAGAAAGGGCACCAACGAGGCGAAGTATATTGTTCAGGTTGGCTACTCCACAGTTATGTTAAGAAGCATTTATACGAACATAATAGTCAGAAATGTTATAATTGGCGCAGTATTCTTAGCACTCGGTTCAGCGCTCGCATTCGTCATTGCTCACAGTTGGAATGTTCCTATCAAGCAATTAACGAAAGCAATGGAGAGGGTGAGCGAGGGGGACCTTACCACCCACATAGAGACCACCAGGACGGATGAGATTGGTTATCTGCAGGATGTATTCAACGAAATGGTCAAAGGGTTGAAAGACAGAGAGTTCATCAAGAGCACCTTCAAGAGGTATGTGACCAAGCAGGTGGCAGAGGAGATACTGAAGAACAAGGACAGGATAAAACTTGAGGGTGAGAAGAGGGAGATTACTGTTCTTTTTTCTGATATACGGGGTTTCACCGCCATGACGGAGGACATAACTCCGACAGAGACGCTGGATTTATTAAATGAGTATTATGGCACAATGATAGACATCATCTTCAAATACGAGGGAGCGCTTGATAAGTTCTTAGGCGATGGTATAATGGTTTACTGGAACGCACCTATGGTGCTGGAGAATCACGCATTGAAGGCGTGCACCTGTGCGGTGGAGATGCAGAAGGCGTTAGACAAGTTGAACAAGAAGAGGACCGAGAATGGCAAGAAGCCGTTCTATATAGGGATAGGGATAAACACAGGCGAGGCGGTTGCTGGGAGTGTCGGCTCGCTTGAACGGATGGAATACACGGTAGTGGGCGACACGGTGAATTTAACCAAGAGGATAAATGACAAGACGGACAGGGGGCAGATTTTGATAAGCGAAGCGACATATAATTTAGTGATGGACAAGGTAGTGGCAACGCCACTGCCACCCCAGAGAATAAAGGGGAAGAAGAACCCGATAAGGGTCTGGCTTCTCCAAGACATTAAGAATTGAAAAACATACCATATGAAAGGATGGTGAAAATACTATGGTAAGGAAACCGACACTAATACTAGTAATCCTTCTATCACTAATGCTTGTAGTATCATTCAGTTGCAAGAAGAAGGCGGAGGAGAAAGAAGAGTATAAGATGGAGGTAGAGGAGACAACGCCTCCACCGGAAGAGACCACCGAAGCACCGGAGGTAGCACCACCGGCAACAGAGGCACCTGTTGTTATGAGCACTGAATCTGCAGTTGACCAGATTGAGAAGTGTATGAATGCTAGCAGGTCGCTTCTCGGCTGGCCCTATAACGAGCCACTGATAAGCAGTTTGCTCTACAAGAGCTCCGTATTGCTGGAGGGTATTGCCAACAACTTCACCGGCTCAAAGCGCCAGATAGTTGATAACGCCAAGAACATCGTTGACACATACATTGCACGCCTGGATTCTGGTCAACCACTCGCTCCTGGCGAGGTATCAACTATGAAGGAGCAGTTGAGGATTCACCGTCAGAAGGTTATGAGCCTGATTGCAGGCGCTCCTCCAACAACAAAGACCAGCCCATTTGAGGGTCTCTCCAAGGAAGAAGGCGATAAACTTAAGAAAAAGTTCAAGGAATACGGCGACGAGCTGAAGAGGAAGTATAAGGAGATGGAAGGTAAGTAGTTTCCTCCATAGACCAATTAAAAGCCCCTGTATTTCAGGGGCTTTACTTCTTCAATAAATGTTCTATGTGGAACAATCTATTTATATTCTATAAAAAATAGACAGAAAAAATGTTCCATAAGGAACACTTATTCAAATAGGGTATTAGTTATTCTCTTCCTCTTCACCATGTTGATCTACTTCTACCTCTGGCTTCCCCTCTACGGTCAGTTTTGTTCTCTGCTTCTGTCTTCGCTTTTTTTCTCCTCCAACCCCCATTTCACAGTAACCTTCAAAAACCACCCCCTTCTCAATCATAATGCTCTTTGTCACCACATCACCTATCAATACCGCCTTCTTCTGCAGTTCCAGTGATTCCTTAGCCATCACATTCCCTCGTACCTTTCCACCGATAACCGCAGTCACAGTGTTTATGTCACCCTCTACCTCGCCTTTCTCTCCAATGAATACACTTGCTGCCTCCACATTGCCCTTCAGTTTTCCATCAACTCTCAATCCACCTGCGACCTTAAAATCGCCCTTAAATGACGATTCCTGACCAACAATTGTGTTTAACTTATCCTCCATCTCTCTCCTCTCCTATCTCACAGAATATTTACCATTCAATAAAATCCTTCGGGTCTATTGATACCCCAAAATATCTTACCTCATAATGCAGATGTGGCGCGGTGCTCTCACCTGTGTTCCCAGAAAGCGCAATGACATCACCCTCATTCACATAGTCACCCGCATTCACCATCAGCTCTGAATTGTGACCATACATGGTTGAGTAACCGTTTACACAGTTAACAACCAATACCATATTCCCATATACCTCATCCCATCCCGCAAATATAACCCTTCCACACATGGTTGACCTCACCTCTGTTCCCTCAGGAACAGCAATATCTATTCCCTTGTGCTCAACCTCCCCACTGATAACACTCCCAAAACCCCTTGAAATCCAACCACCACCCACAGGATTACCTACCGGTGCGAGCATCATAAAACCACTGTATCTGTCCACAAAATCCCTCAATTCGTCAAATATGCCACCTGCCGGTAACATGGTTGACATACCGGTTGTCACCTCTTCGCCTGAGCTCTCAACCTCTGTAGTTCCACCCTCGCTCTCAACCCTCTCACCCAGCATTTCCTGTATATCAGAAACCAATCCGTTCATTCTGCCAAGTTCATATTTCAGTTCACCGACCTTCTTCATCTTCTCTGTCATCTCCTTATTCTGCCTCTCTAGATATCCCAGCTTCGCCAGTTTTATCTCATCCACCGCCGAATTGACTACAAGAGCACCAAGAAGTATCATAAGAACCGATAATACAACACCTCCAATTATTAAACGACGCATTGTTACCTTGAATGTATAGGGCTCGGTTAAATCCTCCGGAACTATCTTGATGTGAAATGCTCTCCCTATCCTCATATTAATATCCCCTTATTAACCTGATTATTTTACTAAATTCATCATCTGAATAAAAGTCAATAATAATTTTGCCCCTGCCCTTCATATACCTTATCTTAACCTTCGTCTGCAACCTGCGGCTCATTTCATCCGTCAATGCTTCAATCTCCGGGTCAATCTCAGATACCCTGCTCTTCTCCCTCCTACCTCTATTCAATCTCTTCCTCTTCTCAATTATATTCTCAACAGTAAGCCCCTTTTCTGCAACCTCCCTGGCAATCTCTACAATAATTCTCTTGTCATCAATTGTCAGAAGCTCCTTCGCCTGACTCAAACCAATTCTACCCTCTTCTATCAATTCCTGCACCTCATCAGGTAGTTTGAGAATACGCATCACATTTGCTACAGTGGCGCGGTTCTTCCCGACCACCTCTGCTATCTCCTCCTGCTTCATCCCAAACTCCTCTGAGAGTCGCCTGTATGCTCTCGCCATCTCTACAGGGTTTATATCCTCCCTCTGAAGATTCTCAATGAGTGCCATCTGGAGTAAATCTTTGTCCTCCACATCTACTACTACCACATCTACATACTTCCACCCCAATATCTTCACTGCCCTCAATCTCCTCTCACCAACTACTACCTGAAACTTACCATTATGCTTTCTCACCACTATGGGCTGAATAAGACCCTTGCTGGCAATGGAATCAGAAAGCTCCTTAATACCCTCATTGGAAAATCTCTCCCTCGGCTGGTATGGGTTAGGTTCAATCTCACTTACACTTATAGTTGTGTAGCCACTCCTATCTGATATGTCAGACGGTATCAACGCCTCCAGACCCTTCCCAAGCGCCCTTCTCTTAACCACCATACATCACCTCTTCTGCCAGATTTAGATATGCCTCAGCACCCTTGGAGAGAATATCATACATAATTATGGGCTTACCAAAACTCGGTGCCTCGCTCAACCTCACATTCCTTGGTATAATCGTTTCATAGACCTTTACTCCAAAGTATCTCTTAACCTCATCTACCACCTGTTGACTCAGATTCGTCCTGCTATCATACATAGTAAGAAGAATCCCCTCAAGTTTTAAGTCCCTGTTTAGATTTCTCTTTATAAGGTCTATAGTCCTCATCAAACTGACAATTCCCTCCAAAGCATAATACTCACACTGGATTGGTATTAGAACGGAATCTGCAGCAACTAAACTGTTTATGGTTAAAAGTCCCAGAGAGGGCGGGCAATCAACCAGTATAAAATCATACCTATCTCTTATCTTCTCAATCGCCTGTTTCAACTTAAACTCTCTACCAATCACGCTCACCAGTTCAACCTCAGCACCAGTAAGATCCCTACTTGCCGGAACGACGAACAAATCGTCCACACCTGTCGCCTTAATCCTTTCCTCTATATCACTCTCATCTATGATAATCGGGTATGTGCTCTCAGACACATCAACATCACTATAACCAAGACCACTGGTGGCATTGCTCTGAGGGTCCATATCTATGATGAGAACGCTTCGCCCCGCAACCGCAAGGCATGCGCCAAGATTAACCGCCGTCGTCGTCTTTCCAACACCGCCCTTCTGATTCGCAATTGCTATCACCTTACCCATATTGATTAGCCCCTGCTAAGGTATATTAACCCTCTGAAGCCAGATATTGTATGATTCTTATTATAAAACCGCCATCCTCTCCGTTCAAGAAATATTCTGACCCTATCAGAAAGTTGACCAGTATAAATAATGCATCTTCCGTCTTCTTTTAATATCTTCATTAATAAGTTCAATAATCTCCTTGTTATACTAATTCCTCTAATAGTAATTATATTATAT
>QMNJ01000104.1 GCA_003647715.1 Candidatus Coatesiibacteriota bacterium | reverse complement strand
TTCTATCTTTGATGTCTTCGCCTCTGACAATATCACCTCTCAGCTTATAAATTACCTCTCTCTGTTTATTCATCACATCATCGTAGTCAAGAACCCGCTTCCTTATAGAGAAGTTCATTTCTTCTACTTTCTTCTGGGCATATTCTATGGTCCTGGATATAAGTGGATGGGTTATCGGCTCTCCCTCCTCTGAGTGGAGACGTTCCATCATTGTCGCCATTCTATCAGAGCCGAACAGACGCATCAGGTCATCCTCCAGCGACAGGAAGAACTTCGTTGAGCCGGGGTCACCCTGCCTACCCGACCTTCCCCTCAACTGCCGGTCAATCCTTCTTGCCTCATGCCGTTCGGTTCCGATTATACACAATCCACAAGGCATATCCTCCCTGCATTTCTTTTCCCATTCGGGATGGTCCGGTTTCTGACCCGGCTCTGGCAGTATTGCGCAGACATTACACTTCACCACACCTTCTCCAAGTTTTATGTCGGTGCCTCTTCCAGCCATATTGGTGGCAATTGTTACTGACCCCGGTTGACCTGCTGTCTTCACTATCTCTGCTTCTTTCTGGTGGTGCTTTGCGTTGAGGACACTATGCTTTATGCCCTTTCTGGTAAGCATCCTGGATAGCGTTTCGCTTACATCAACCGATATGGTGCCTACCAGAACCGGTCTTCCTTTTTCATGCTGACGAACTATCTCATTTATTATAGCGTTGTATTTCTCCCGCCTTGTCTTATATATTTCATCTTCATAGTCAATCCTTCTCACCGGCTCATTGGTGGGGATTACCACTACATCCATACCATATATCTCATAGAACTCCTGTGCTTCAGTAACCGCAGTTCCTGTCATACCAGCGAGTTTGTCATAGAGACGGAAGTAATTCTGGAGGGTGATGGTGGCTATGGTCTGGGTCTCTTGCCTGATGTCAACTCCCTCTTTTGCCTCTATTGCCTGATGGAGCCCCTCCGAATATCTCCTTGATGGCATCAATCTTCCGGTGAACTCATCAACGATGACCACCCTGCCATCCTGAATAACATAGTCAACATCCTTTTCAAATAGAGCGAATGCCTTTAGCAGTTGATTTATATTGTGGAGTCGCTCGTTCTTCTCTTCATACTCTCTCGCAAGTTTCTGTCGCGCCTCTTCCTTCTCTGCTGGAGTTAAGTTATCATCTCCCATAATTTCTGATAGTTTCTCAGTAATGTCAGGAACAACAAATAACTCTGGGTCGTTTGGAGATAGGATTCTCCTTCCACTGTCTGATAATGTAACGGTGTGTCCCTTTTCATCAATAGAGAAGTATAGTTCCTCGGTAAGTTCTGATAGACGCTTATCCCTAATCAAATCTGTCTCAACATTTTCTACAAGTTTCTTAATCCATCCCTCTTCCAGCATCTTCAGAAGGCGCCTATTCTTTGGGAGAGCCATCTTAGATTTTAATAGTAAGAGACCTGCTTCCCATTTGTTGTCTTTTGAGCCATCTTTAAGTAGTTTTTCTGCCTTATCAAGCATCTTTCCAACCTGCTCATATTGCGCTCTAAACAGGCGCTTGACCAGAGGTAGAAACTCTTTATAGTAATGTGTGTCTCTCTCTGCTGGACCTGATATGATGAGAGGTGTTCTTGCTTCATCTATGAGAACAGAATCAACCTCATCTATAATAGCATAGTGATGACCTCTTTGAACGCACTGACTGGGGTGGACTGCAATACCATTGTCTCTGAGATAGTCAAATCCGAACTCACTGTTCGTGCCATAGGTAATATCGCAGTTATATTGTTTGCGTCTTTCATCGGGCAACATTTCTGATTGTATGCAACCGACGCTCAGTCCAAGGTATTCATATATTCCGCCCATCCACTGAGCATCTCTTCTTGCAAGGTAGTCGTTGACGGTTATAATGTGAACACCCTTGCCGGTAAGGGCGTTGAGATAAGCGGGCATTGTCGCCACCAAGGTCTTGCCCTCACCAGTTGCCATCTCGGCAATCTTGCCCTCGTGAAGAGCGATAGCACCCATCAACTGAACATCAAAGGGGACCATATCCCATTCTATCTCAAAGCCGGAGACATCCCACTTTCTGCCCAGGTTTCTTCGGCACGCCTCTTTTACAACAGCAAATGCTTCAAACATTATGTCATCGAGCGTTTCACCTGCGGATAGCCGCTTCCTGAACTCATCCGTTTTACCGATGAGTTCATCCTCACTCAGGTTCTTAAGCCCTTCATATATCTGGTTAATATCAGACACCATAGGGGTGTATCGTTTGATATCACGCTCGTATTTAGACCCGAATATTTTTACTAAAAGTTTCCCTAAAACCATAAATTCTGACCCCTATTTTTAGTTATCATAAATAATACCACCATTTACAGATTATTTCAATCTTTCAGTTGGATTAGGGGATTTACAGGTTTAATAATATCTCTCAACAGTGCCCATATTACCAACAGCCCAAGCATCAAACTTTGAGTTTGAAAAAACACCGTTAAGTGTAACCTGTGTAATGGGTAGCAGGAGGCGTGTTGAAAGACCGTTTATCTCTATTATAGAGCCATCTTCACAGACCGCCCATCCCTCCTGAGAGGAGTAGAAAGATAATGCATTAATGTCTGCAGTGGTATTGCTCTCAATCTGGCTCCATTCATCTCCATTCCTCACTATCAGTGTTCCGTCTCTGCCACAGACATAGGCGGTCTTCTCATCGGTGACCTTCACATCAAGGAAGTCAATGTCGTTAGTAATGCCGGTTTCAACATTCTTCCACTCAATGCCATTAAACTCTAGTATGATACCTTGATTACCAACAGCAATTGCGAAATCAGAGGTGAAGACAGATATTGAGTTCAAGTTCACAATTGGAATGTCAGTATTGTCTAACTGGATTATGTTCCAGTTCTCTCCATCGTATTCCAATATGGTTCGGTTCTCACCCACTGCAAGGGCAAAGTCGTCTTTATAGAAATCAACGGAATGCAGATTTTCAGCTGTTGGCGAGGGTAATTGTTGCCATGATACTCCTTTATACTCTAATATAGTTCCTTTATCACCTACGGATAATCCGCGGTTCGGTTTGAAGAATGATATACCTCGCAAACTCAGATTGGTGGGCGATGTGGTCTCGGTTACGGTTATCTGTCCCTCATTGTTGATATTGAACCTGTAGATTGCGCCCCATTCACCGATAGCCCAAATATTATCGGTGCTGGAGCCCCAGACATCATACAGGTCATATCTTATATCTACAGGGAGAACTCTCCATTTGTGAACGGGCATCTCATCTGAACAACAGAGTATCAGAAAGATTAATGTTATGAGTGAGATATACCTATTCATATTTTCAGTTATTTTAATTGTCAATTATGTAAAAATCAAGAATCATGTTTATGGAAAAGCATACTTTGCTATATACGATGGGTTGCACAATAGAAATGTAAAAAGCAATATTCCTTGACTAAAATTTATCTGTATGATATTTTGTCAACAACAATTATCGGCAATTCAAGTTCATCAAGGAGGTAAATCTTTATGCCGATGAAATACAGTAAAAAAGAGCTGGATAAAATATGCATTGAGTTGAGGAAGGATATTGTAACAATGCTCAACAAAGCGGGGTCGGGACACGCAGGTGGTTCGTTGGGCAGTGTGGAGATACTTGTCTCTCTATACTGGAATGTGATTAAACATAATCCTAAGAACCCTGAATGGGAGGAGAGAGATTACTTTATCCTTTCTAAGGGGCATGTCTGCCCTGCTTGGTATGCAGTGCTTGCGAGGAGGGGTTATTTCTCCCGAGAGGAACTATGGACTCTAAGGAAGTTTGGTTCAATTCTGCAGGGTCACCCCCATCATCTTAAGACGCCTGGAGTGGAAGCATCTACTGGTTCTTTAGGGCAGGGTTTATCAATATCTAATGGCATTGCTATGGCTATGAGGTTTCAAAACAAGCCGAATCGGGTTTACTGTTTGTTAGGTGACGGTGAGGTTCAGGAAGGTGCTGTATGGGAGGCAGGTATGACAGCTGCTCACTACAAGCTGGATAATATTTGTGCGACTATTGACAGGAATATGCTTCAGATTGACGGGATAACAGAAGAGGTCATGGGGCTTGAGAACCTTGAAGAAAAGTGGAGAGCGTTTAACTGGCATGTCATAAATGTTGATGGTCACAATGTGGAGGAGCTGACAAAGGCGTATGATGAAGCCATGACCGTAAAAGGGAAACCAACCATGGTGATTGCGAAGACAGTAAAGGGCAAGGGTGTGTCATTTATAGAGAATCAGGTTGACTGGCATGGTAAGGCGCCGAATGATGAGGAGTACAAAAAAGCAATGGCGGAGTTAGAGGAAGCAGAGAGGAGGTTGGGCTAATGGGTATAGTAAAAGAGATGCATTTAGTTGAGGACCTTCATAATGTAAATTCAAAACCAACCAGGGATGGATACGGTGAGGCGTTGTTGATACTGGGTGAGACAAATCCGAAGGTGGTGGTAATGGATGCAGACCTAGCCAAGTCAACTAGAACAGTATGGTTCAGAGAGAAATTTCCGGAGAAATTTATTGATATGGGCATAGCAGAACAGGATATGCTTGCCACCGCAGGAGGGTTAGCCCTTGGTGGAATGATACCCTTCTGTTCAACCTACGGTGTCTTTGTTGCTGGAAGAGCGTGGGACCAGATAAGAACCACTATTTGCTATGGTGAATTTAATGTGAAGATAGGTGGTATGCATGGTGGCATATCAGTGGGACCTGATGGAGCAACTCACCAATCGCTTGAAGAGGTCCCTTTGATGAGGGTTCTGCCAGGAATGACCGTCTTCTCACCCACGGATGCAATTGAGGGCAGGAAGGTTGCACTGTTTGCGGCAGAGCATATTGGACCTACATACATAAGGTATGGTAGAGAGGCGGTTCCAATAATCACCACCGAAGAGACACCATTCAATCCCTGGAAGGCAGAGGTGTATAGGACTGGCGATGATGTAGCAATAATTGCGGCGGGAACACTGGTATATGAAGGGCTGTTGGCAGCAGAGGAACTGGCGAAGGAGGGCATTGAAGCAAGGGTGATAAACTGCCATACCATCAAGCCGATGGACATTGAAACCATTGTGAATGCAGCGAAGGAGTGTGGCGCTATTGTCACAGCGGAGGAACACAGCGTTATAGGGGGACTTGGGGGTGCAGTAGCCGAAGTAATCTGTCAACATTATCCGGTGCCGATGAGAATAATCGGAATTGAGGACAGATTTGGTGAGAGTGGTGAACCAGAGGAACTTATGAAAGCATTCGGGATGAGCGCCGAGAACATTATAAAGAATGTAAAAGAGGTCTTAGATATGAAAGAGTGAATTTTAAGAAGGGCATAGCATTCAAGAGGTCTTTCAATAAATACAGAAGGAGGTGTGAAGATGTTCCCAGAACCAATAACGGTAATTATATCTCCACACTCATCCTCCAACCAGTTAGTATTGAAGTTAACCAGACCTGTTCTATCTATAATATTTACAGCTTTTCTTCTATT
>QMNJ01000103.1 GCA_003647715.1 Candidatus Coatesiibacteriota bacterium | reverse complement strand
AGTATATACTATAATTAAGGTCAATATCGTGGGGTTATTATAGATGAATAATAGAGTGACAGTTCACCAACCAAATAGTCAGGCGCCTTTTGTGGCAAGGTGCTCTCTTTGCAATAAAGACCTGAGAGAGCATGACCTAATTGTGAGAGGCGGTAAAATCTACTGTATTGAGTGTGCCGAAAAATACACCACTCCATCTGAAGTGGGTAAACCAAAGCCCTATATTCTATGGGTTCTTATAGGCACATCAGTATTGCTTGCTGTTGTAGGTGTTGTTATTGCTGTGGTATCTATTACCCCCTTCTTAGAAGGCGGATTGATGGGCAGTGCAAATCGTGTCAGGTTGAAAGAGGTTGAGGGCAAATTAAACGAGATGTATATGGACATTGGTAGATACCCGAGTGTTGAGGAGGGTTTGGAATTGTTGACCGATGATGACCCGCTGGATACGGGTGAGGGGGTTAAGAACTGGTATGGACCCTACATTCCCATTGGTGATGAGAACGCAATCTCCGATGTGTTTGGCAAAAGGTTGGTTTATGGTGAAACCGGAGGTTCTTATTATATCCAGAGTTTGGGAAAGAATGGTAAGATAGATTATATACCAATTAATCCTTATGATAAGCCACCTCCCGATGTTGACGACAATATATTATGGCTCAAACCGCCGGAGAAGGAAAAGAAAGAGAATAGCGAGGAACCGCAGGAGTTCGGAGACCCTGTTGTCCGAGGTGGCTGGTGGTAAAAATTATTAAAGGAGTTATTGTATGAATAGAGTTCTATTCCAGATAATAGGTCTCATTATATCCTACTTATTCGTCTTTCTGATTATAGGCATTGCTTACTTTCTTCAGAATAGAGGCGTCTCGGAGAAGACCACGAGGAAGATAGTCCACATAGGAGTTGGGAACTGGATAGTTCTTGCGGTATTTGTATTCTACGATTGGTATTTTGCTATTATAGGTCCGCTATCGTTTGTGCTTCTCAATTATCTGTCTTATAGAAAGAAGATATTTGGCAAGAGTATGGAACTTGAGGGTGAGGCGGAGACACCCGGCACCGTCTATTATGCTATAGCACTCACAATCGTGGTTCTCTTCTTCTGGCTTGTAGGGGGTGGTGAAATGAAGTGGGTAGCATGCCTGGGCATACTTGTAATGACATGGGGGGATGGCATGGCGAGCGTATTTGGTGAGCGGTGGGGTGCGGTAGGTGCTGGCTATACCATCGCTGGAACCAGAAAGTCATATATCGGCTCCCTTACTATGCTCTTCTTTGCCTTTATCGCCCTATTTCTCACTATGGTAGCATTCAATGTCTCCATAACGGATGCCATCTACCGTTCTGCAATCCTTGCTGTAATAGCCACCATCGTGGAGGGTATAACCCCTTATGGTTTTGATAACCTGACTGTTCCAATATTGACATCGTTTATATACTACTTCGTGTTTGTCTGATATGCTTAATATCATATTCTCATATTCAATAGTCCTATTACTTCTGATACCGCCCACAATAAATGCGATTGTATTCACCACAGATGTTAATGAGGCGATACCCGAGGATGTCTCCGACCTTGCCATTGAGGACTGGAAGAGGCAGATAATAGTGGAGTTTGACAGAAGGGCTGGCGATATTCCTGAGCCGTTTGCTCTATCAGAGTTAGAGCCGGCTGAAATAGAGAGATTATATATGGATTATTACTGCGAGGTTGACGAAATGCGACTTGAACTGGAGGGCGAACTTGATGCTTATATTAGTGAACACCCATTTGATAAGAGCATAGTTGAGTGGGAGAGGGTAGCCAATGAACATAATGCTGATGTTATCAAAGAATATTATGATGGGGTTGAGAGCCTCAGGGTGAAATACTTTGCTCACCTGATTGATGATGACAGAGAAGACATAAAAATGGAGGAGAATAATAGTGTAAGATTGGGCAGGTTGGTTCTAATTATTGTTTTTATTGCTTGTCTAACAGCAATATTTCTTTTAAGCGTGAACTATAGGGCACTATTCAAGGGTGATATGAAGAAGATGGATATGGATAGATTTTTCATACTCCTTCCCCTTATCATCTCAATGTCTGTGGTATCAGTGGGGGGTTTTGTTACTGGAGATGTAAGATATGCTATTTTTATTGACATTATATTATCTTTTATAATCATAATAATTATAGAAAATTACAAGATAGATAGTAAAATCGCTAATAAGGAGAGTTGATATGATATTGAATATGGATACTAAAAGAATCATTCTATTCCTATTACTCGTGCTCATTACTGCCCTCAGTGCTAATGCCGATATTACCCGCCTTGAACTTGATAACGGTCTAAGAGTTATCATTGATGAGGACCATAGCGTCCCCCTCGCCTCTGTGAGGGTCTATGTAAATACCGGGAGCATAAATGAGGGTGAATACCTCGGCTGTGGCATCTCCCACTTCATAGAGCATATGATGTTCTCCGCTACCGACGAGTGGGATAAGGAATATATTGAAAACCGCCTTGAGGAGCTGGGGGCTGTCGGCAACGCAGCAACCTGGAAGGACTATACTACCTACTACCATACCGTGCCCTCGCACAATATTTCCGAACTGCTTAAGATGTATGCAAGATTACTATTCAAGGCAAAGTTCACAGAGGATGAGTATGAATCACAGAGGGGAATAATATTGAGCGAGATGGAAATGGTAGGGGACTCACCACATAGAATACTTCAAGAGGAGTTCTACCGCCTCGCATACCTTAAACACCCTGTAAGATATCCAGTAATCGGATATGAGGATAAATTCCTCTCCGTCACTATAGACGACCTTGAGAGATACTACCACCGCTTCTATGTTCCCAACAATATGGTGATGGCGGTAGTAGGCGACTTTGATACTGACTACATCGCCGGACTTATAGAGCGCGAGTTCAGCGAATATCCGCTCTCAAATATAGATATACCCCCAATGCCTGATGAACCCACAGTCGTCTCAGAGAGATTAAGGGTGGTGGAGAGAGAGTATGGTCTAACCTATCTACGATTGGGCTTCAGGACAACCAACCTGTATGACTATGACACACCCGCTTTAGACCTGTTATCAGCGGTATTGAGCTCCGGTAGGGACGCCATTCTGCCTCGGAGGATAAAGAACAAACTCGGTCTGGTGTCAGATATTGAAGCGTGGAACTATACGCCTGCATTCATAGAAGGCAACCTTCAGATTACTGCCTCCATGCCATACGAGAACCTTGATAGGGTGAGAGAGGAGATATTGAATGTGCTTGACGAGATAGCAGAGAAGGGCGTCTCCAATAGCGACCTCAGGAGGGCGAAAGCCCAGATTAAGGCGGAATTATACCTTGGAGACGAGGAGTTTAATATAAGGGCTGGTCAGTTAGCAATCAATGAGATGTATTATGGCGACCCGGAGTATGACCTCAAATACATAGATATAATAAACTCACTGACCTCTAATGACATCAAGCGTGTTACAAAAGAATACATCATTGATGGAGAGATTATGGAGGTTCGTATAATTCCACCGGCAAAGAGTGAGAAGTCAACTGAAATACGAGTTGTAGATGAAAAACCCCTGACATTAACAACGCTTGATAACGGTCTTAAGGTAATGGTCCTTGAGCGTCACAATAATCCATCTATAAGTGTCTCATTAAATGCCTCCGCTGGCTCGGTCTCAGACCCGAAGGGAAAGGAGGGGCTTAGCAACCTCACAGCAAGAATGCTACTCCTTGGCGCAGGTGGAATGTCATCAAGTGATATTATGAGCAAGATTGAGTCCGCTGGTGGGTCATTGAATTATGAGGCGGGCTCGGACAACACGGGGCTTCGCCTGGATGTAATAAGCGATGGCTTTGAGACCGCAATTGGTCTTCTGGCGACTGTCGTGCAGAAGCCGAACCTCAGGTCGGAAGACCTCCCAATGCAGAAGGAAATAGCGGTTCAAATGCTCAAGAGCAACCTGGATGATTGGAGTTATTATGCTTATATCAAAGTGCGTGAGATGCTCTATGACGCCCACCCCTACTCGCATATTCCAGCGGGAACCGAGGAAGGCATAAACTCCATCACCATAGATGATGTAAGGGAGTTCTACAATAGGCATTTTACCCCCGATAATATGGTCTTAACGGTGGTTGGTGATATTGATACAGATAGGGCGTTAAAATTGATTGAAAAGCACTTCGGGGGCTGGAAGAAGAGCTCACTATCAGAGAAGGCAGATATACCTGATGCGGACACTTTCTATGAGACGGGCATCGTGGAGGAGGAGAGATGGTCGTATAATCAGACCGCTCTGTATTATATCTTCCCAGGTCTTAAGCGCGCCTCAGATGATGAGTATGCTCTGATGGTGCTTGACAGCATAATCTCGGGCATCATAATGCCCTCTGGTCGGCTTCATACACGACTGAGGGGCGAGGGTCTGGTATATGTGGTTCACGCCTACAATGTCCCCTACCGCTATGGCGGGCACATCGTCATCTATCTGGGAACCAGCGACGAGAAACTCGCCAGGGCAAAACAGATAGTAGAGGAGGAGATAGAGAGAATAAAGACAGAGATTGTGCCCGAAAGTGAACTCAGACTTGCGAAAGAGAAACTCCTATCTGCCGAGAGCATATACAGAAGGCAGGGCTTTAGCGACATAGCAAGTCAGATAACGATGGAGGAGCTATTTGGCGGTGGCTATGAGAGATACTTTGAACTGGAGAAGAGAATAGACGAGATAACCGCCTGGGATGTGCTTGATGTTGCGAAGAGATACCTTGATGATTATATTATCTATATCGCACATCCAGAGGTGTCTGATTAATACTATATACCCTACAATTAGGGCTCTCCTCTAATAAAAAATCTATAATATGTTCTTATGAGACGGCTTTTGAGATTCCTCCTATTCTATGTTCCCTATATTGCTACCCTTCTTATACTCGGGTCTTTCGTCCTTGAGGGTGTTTGGGCGAAGGTTATCTACTATATGGGATATATGAGCGTCTGCTCCACATTCATACCCCTGCCTACCAGTCCTGTGGTTATGGTGATGGGCAGGTTTTTTTCACCACTTATAGTGTCTCTTGTGGGTGCGTTTGGGACCGCAACTGCCAATCTACTTGATTATGCTATTTTATCAACGGTTGCAAAAACCCGCCTGGCTGAACGAACAAAGGGGACATACCTATATCAGTTCTGGATGAAACTCTACCGAAAAGTGCCTTTCTTAGCCCTCACCTTGACCAATTTTTTACCCATACCTGTGGACTTCATAAGGTTCATATCCATATTTGAGAGGTATAATCGGGTGTGGTATTTTCTCGCTTCATATACGGGGCGATTTCTGAGGTATCTACTTCTGGCATGGCTGGGCTTCGTCCTGCCGGTCTCCCTGCCGGTGCTGATAGTGATAGGGGCGCTCTTCTTCTTACCGGGGCTTGTGCCCGTGGTGAGGAGGATGATTAAGAAATAGTAATAAAAATGAAAATTAAGATATTAATATTATTTGTTAATCTCATTTTCAATTGCATCCTCTACCTTTCTTTTTGCTACTTCTAATAGTTCTTTTGCTT
>QMNJ01000102.1 GCA_003647715.1 Candidatus Coatesiibacteriota bacterium | reverse complement strand
TGCTAAAGATAATTTTAAGAAAAAGAAAAGAGATATTTACCATACTTATGACAAAATAAACCAATCCTTTCTTATGTGTAGAACATATAGAATCCATCTTAAGTGTGTTATATATACTTCCATAATGGAGAGAATTGCATGAATTAAAAGATTTGAGGCATAGATAAAAAGTTTCAAAATTTCTTTATGCAAGATGTCTGAAATAAGTAGCAGGAGTAAAATATGTTTTCTATTTCAGGGTATGTATTGATTTCAATAATATTTAATGTAACTTTGTGTGGTAAAGATAATAATCTTCTTTTAGAAATCTACAATACAATTCAACAACATATATCTCCCTCCCTCTATTCATCATTGACACCCACCCTTATGGGCATATAATTAAACCAAGATAGTCAAGGGAGGTTTAGGTGAAAAATACGACTTGGCTTCGCATAACAGGAAGAATCATTGTGATTATCTGGGCGGGCTTCTGGGTCTTCTTCGCAGTCGCTACCATTCTGAGCGAGCCGTTCAGCGCTGTGGGGCTTCTCTCGTGCATCTTCTTCTCACTGATGTTCGTCATAAGCGCCCTGATTCCCCTAAAATGGGAAAGTGTGGGGACATACCTCCTCATAATTGAGGGAGTGATATTCCTCATCGTCTATCCGCTCAGGATGGCGTCCCGCCTCCCACCACTTACTATCCTGTTCATGATACTCACATTGGCTATTCCACCCCTCACCGCTGGTATATTACTATTAATGCATCAGAGGAGGATGAGATGAAGAAGGAGAAGACCTGGCATGAGGATGATAGTTTCTGGGAGACGGTGAACGATGTAATGTTCACCAGAAACCGTATGGATATAACACCCGCCGAGATTGACAGGGTTCTGAATATCCTGAGGGTAGAAGAGAACGCACATATTCTGGACCTCTGTTGTGGTGTGGGAAGGCACTCTATTGAACTCGCTCGTAGGGGCTATAAGATAACAGGCATTGACAGAACCAGAAGTTATCTGGATAGGGCTAAGCAGAGCGCTATGGAGGAGAACCTTACTAATATTGAATTCATAGAGGCGGATATGCGCACTTTCTGTTCACCCGACACCTTTGATGCTGTGATAAACCTATACACCTCCTTCGGCTACTTTGAGGACCCCGAAGATGATAAACGGGTTCTCCAAAACATCCACAAATCGCTCAGGGCTGGGGGCAATCTTTTGTTAGAGATGATGGGTAAAGAGGTATTAGCCAGAATATTCCAGAGAACCCGCTGGCATGAAGAGGAGGATGGAACGCTTATCTTGCAGGAGAGCAGGGTGTGCGAGGGCTTCAGTTGGATTGAGAACAGGTGGATAATAATAAAGGGTGGCAAGCGAGCCGACTTCAGGGTTGACCACCGACTTTATTCTGCGAAGGAGTTGACCACACTGATAACCGAATGCGGTTTCATGGGCTTTGAGGTCTATGGCGACCTTGAGCGTAGCCCCTATGATGAGAAAGCGAAGCGTTTGATTGTGGTTGCATGGAAGTAGTTTTAGGTAGATGAGAAAGCGTAAGGGTTGAAATTGAATGATAGACAGATTACAATATTTACAAACAATGAGGAGGCATTATGATTGTAAGAAGGGCAGATGAGGTTGAAAAGAATGTAGTAGAGGAGGAGGGAGCAAAGGGTGTTAATGTCCGCTGGTTAATATCAAAGGAGATAGGTGCGCCAAACTTCGCAATGCGTGAGTTTGAGATTGAACCCGGTGGCTACACCCCCTACCACACCCACCACTGGGAGCATGAGGTCTATGTGCTTGAGGGAGAAGGAGTGGCGGTAGGCCCAGAGGGCGAACACCCAATCAAACCAGGAACAGTTGTATTTGTCCCAGGCGGTGAAGAACATAACTTCAGAAACACAGGAGACATACCCCTGAGATTTCTATGCCTTGTTCCCCATATTGAATAAGAAGGGCACTATTTTGTATAATATATATATAAAGATTTCAAAAATGTATTAAAAGGGAGGTGAAGTATGAAACACAGTAAGAAGACCTGGGTTGAGGAGATAGAGGTTCATATTGGCGAGTTGGTTGATACAGTGAATAAGTTGATAAGGGAGTGTAATGTCCGCCGTCTGATTATTAAGACGACAGATGGTCGCTTTCTTCTTGAGATACCTTTAACAGCGGGGATTGTGACTGGAAGCGTGATAGCGGTTCTTGCACCCGCACTTGCTGCACTGGGTGCGATTACTGCAATTCTGACAAGAGTGAAGATTCAGATAGTTAGAGAAGAGGAAGAGGGGGAGAAAAAGAAAGACAAGAAGAAATCAAGCAACAAGAGTAAATAGAGCCCCATTTGTTTCTATTTTCTACAACACTTGCTTAAAATCTATAATTATTCTTAAAAATGCTACTACCCAAAAATATTCTTATCCTAGCGAATATCCGAGTAATATTAAATATTATTCTCAAATGATTTTTTAATAGTAGATAGTCAATTCTGCATTGCTTAACGTATTAATTGTAAGGTGGTGAAAAGATTTATCAAATAATAAGAACATCTAAGGATGGACCCGACTACTATGACCTGAACATAGGTGACTATATAACAATCAGCTCTTTGGTTATAGCGGTAACAGCGGATTTGAGGGACACCCTGATTGGCAACCCCATCTACACTTTGAAATGTGGCTTTTAGCAGGTGATATTAAGAACTTTAAGATATTAAAGGGGCGTTACTACAATGAGCATTTGAAATACCTAGTGGTTCCTGAAGGTGGCATCTGCATAAATCCTTTCCCATATCTTTGTGAGTGGTATGAAATTGATTAGAAGCGCCTCCTAACAGCGCATATATGCAGGTATGAGGTTCGCTACACTCACTAAATTTGATTATAACGCATCGCAAATATAAAATAGAAAATTCCGACAACCTTGTAGCTTACTCAAAGGAAACGAAATCTCTTACTCCGTTTCAAACTGCTTTTCTGCGGGGATGAACTCGCCATTAACCACAGTTGCTACAAACAGTGGCTTTATGCAGTCGCCGTTCTCATCAAAGACGGTGGTACCGGTAACACCCTTATAACCCTTCTCAGTGGTCGTCATTGTCGCAAGGTAATCCTTTATCTTCTCTCTGTCTGTGCCAACCTCCTTAATCGCTTTTACTATGATGCCTACTGCATCGTATGTCAGAGCTGCCCAGGCATCAGGTGGCTCACCATACTTCTTCTCAAATGCTGATACGAACTCCTCGCCACCCTCACCCGCCATCTCGGGTATGAACGGACAGGTGATAACTATACCCTCCACTGCATCTCCACCTATTTTTATGAGGTCAGATGACATTAGTCCATCGCCACCCATAAACGGAATATCTATCCCAAGGCGCCTCGCCTGGGCGCATATCATCGCTGCCTGAGTGTATAGACCGGAGATGAATATAATCTCCGGGTTCTCCTTCTTGATGTTTGTCAACTGGGGGGTGAACTCCTGGGTGTCCCTGGTATATGCCTCCATCCTCACTATCTCCATACCCAGCTCCTTCGCCCTCTCCACGAAGAACTCCATCAAGCCCCTTCCATAGTCATCGTTGTCATAGAATATAGCGACCCTCTTCTTGCCCAGAATATCGTGAATATAGTCCGCAATGGCATAACCCTGAAAGTCATCACGATAGACATCCCTGAAGGTCCACTCGCTCCCGATGCATACATCCTTGTTAGTGGAGCCGGGTGAGAGTTCTACTATCCTCATCTGCTTGTAGATGGGCTTTGCCGCCTTGGAGCAGGACGAATTGAAGTGCCCAACAACCGCTACCACCTCAGGGTCGCTTGCTAATTTCTGGGCAACCAGCGCTGCTTCCCTGGGGTCACCCTTATCATCCTCAAAGACCAGTTTTATCATACGACCATCTATGCCACCCTCGGAGTTGACCTTCTCCATCATCATTGTGGCGCCCTTTCTTATCATATCGCCAAACTGAGCGCCATCCCCCGTGAAGGGTCCCGCCACACCGATTACTATCTCGTTGCCTTTCTTCCCACAAGTTGTTATTAGTGTTAGTGAGAGAACCAATATGGAAATTAAAACAATGACTAAAATCCTATTCAACCTTACCACCTCCTGATATAACATATGCTATTCAAACTATTATTATACAATAACTCTGAACCATCCAGTTAAGAAGTATTATAGAGTATAAATAATAATACAGCCAGAATAATTGTGTAAGGTATAATTCAACTATTTGCTTCCCCGAACAGCGTCGCTCTGACATCGTTCAATCTATCAATCCCCCGCACCTCTACAGGAAAGAGGGGTATTTCGTATATACCAAGATGAGCGTATCTCTCTTTTATTGTCGCGATATGAACCATCTGTTGCTCTCTCTTTGTGCGCATAAACTTGCTATCAACCTCTTCTATGCAGTTATTGATGAATATCTTTGATATGTTCAGCCCAAAATGCTTAAACTCCGCAAAGACCCTTTCCATCTGCTCAACCGCAAGTGCTTCAGGTATCGTAACTATGATGATATCTACATCGTGCTTGAGGAATTCTATGTTGTCTTCTGATAAACTACACCATCCACCAATTATATCTAATATGGGTCTCTTGCTCATACCCCCCAGTTTCAGGTGAGAATATATTCTGGGAGCCATTCTCAGGTGCTCATACAACATCTCAGGGACCTTCAATAGCCCAAGTGTCTGACCGAGTGGTGCAGTATCCCATATAATGCGGTCATAGGCATTTGATATAGCAAGTTCCCTGATGTAGTCAACCATAAACTCTTCACCCAGACCTGGCAGAATTGATGTAATGAAATCAACAAACACATCGTATTCAATATCCACAAATGAGGAGAAGACCTCATAAACCTCCTCTCCAAACTTCCTATCCCACATCTCCTTAATCTCATCCTCACTCACCTCAAGCACGAATAGATTATCCGAAACTACGGTTAGTTTCTTTGTCATCTCAATATTAAAAATGTCAATGAGTGATGGCGTCGGGTCCGTTGAGACGATAAGCACTCTCTCACCACAATTAGCACACTGAAGTGCAGTGGCAGAAGCACAGGTCGTCTTACCAACCCCACCCTTACCAGCAAACATAATCACTTTTCTGTCTGATATCTTCATAATAATCCCCTATTTTAAGAAGTTTCTAACTATTGAATTGTTATTATAAGAAATTATCACCTATTAATCACTAAACTAATAGGATAGTTACAACCACAACCAGTTTGAATAATATCAAAACAAATTATATAATCTACATCGGTAAGGAGGTAATATGAAAACATTCGGCACTATAGGAATGACACTGGGTATTGCCTTGGTCATTCTGGGCATCTACAATCTTGCAACTAAGCAGTTTTATGGAGCAATACCTCTTATAATAGGTTGTTCGCTTATTCTACTGGCGATGTTTCCTAACCGTATCTCTATACTAATATTCGGTCACGCATGTATAATAATTGGATGCTTTCTTACCACATGGGGTATATATCTCCTGCCCTATTCTGAGCCAACCATTACAAACATATTTAGTCGTCCCCTATTCTGGGGAATATTCTCAATAATGGGTGGAATATGTGCTAATTATCATGGCTTCTGCAGGTGTATAAAGAAGTGATAAATGC
>QMNJ01000101.1 GCA_003647715.1 Candidatus Coatesiibacteriota bacterium | reverse complement strand
GCAAAGGAAGAAAGGGTAGGGAAGAGTGTCGTGGTTCGCGGGGGATTACTATTATTTGAGCTCGCTGACCTGTTCAAAGTTGAACCAGAGGATTTAATGGATACCTATAAAAAGATGACTGGGGAAACCATTGACATCAATTCATATTTAGATAGGGATATAATTGAGGTTCTTGGTGAAGGGTTTGGTTATGAGATTATATACGATGAGGGGGAACCTGTAGGAAGACCACCGGTAGTTGCTATGCTTGGTCATGTTGACCACGGAAAGACCACGCTTCTTGATGCCATAAGGAAGACAGATTATGTTTCAAAAGAATATGGGGGAATAACCCAACATATAGGTGCATCTGTGATAGATATAAAAGGTAAAAGAATTGTATTTATTGATACTCCTGGACATGAAGCATTCACCGCAATGAGGGCGAGGGGGGCGCAGATTACAGATATCGTTGTTCTGGTGGTTGCAGCAGATGATGGAGTAATGCCACAGACCATAGAGGCATATAATCATGCCAAGTTTGCCGGAGTTGAGATAATCGTTGTTATCAATAAGATAGACAAACCCGGTGTCAATATTGAGGGCGTAAAAAGGCAGTTGGGCGAACTGGGATTGGTTCCTGAGGAGTGGGGTGGTGATACACTTTTTAGTGAGGTTTCTGCCCTGAAGGGGATTAATATAGATGACCTACTGGAGAAGATTATACTCCAGGCGGAGATGTTGGAGTTGGAGGGTTATCCGGATAAGAGAACGAGGGGTGTGGTCATTGAATCACGGCTTGATAAGAGTATGGGACCTCTGGCAACGGTGATTGTGGTAGATGGAACATTGAGAGTTGGGGATTCAGTTCTTGTTGGTGATTATACCGGAAAAATCAGGGCGATGATTGAGCCATTGGGTGAACGATTGACAGAGGCACTACCTGGGACACCTGTAGAGATAATTGGTTTATCAGGAATACCAGACCCTGGTGATTACCTCTATGGGATGGATGAAACGCTGGCAAAGGAGTTGAGTAAGATACTTCTGGATAAGAAGAAGAAAGAGGAGGTCGCCTCTAAAAGACCATCCCTTGATGAATGGTTTGAATTGATGAAGAAGGGGGGACCTAAAGAACTTCCTCTGATTCTGAAATGTGATACCTTTGGAACAGCTGAAGCAATTAAGAAGTCAATAGAACAGATAAAGGTTGGTGATTACACTGCTAATGTTCTTCACTGGGGTGTTGGCTCAATATCGGAGAGTGATGTTATGCTCTCTTTAACATCTAATGCGGTGATAATTGGGTTCAATGTGGGAATAGAACCGAAGGCGAAGAAGGAGATAGAGAAGGAGAACATAGATGTAAGATTATATAGTGTTATATATGATGTTCTGGATGATATAAAGGATGCTCTCACCGGTCTTCTTGAACCAGAGGAGAGGGAGGAAATGTTTGGAAGAGCAGAGGTCAGGGAGGTGTTCAGTGTGTCAAAGCTGGGTGCGGTAGCCGGATGCTCGGTTATTGAGGGGAAGATGGTGCGGGGAAGCAATGTTCGCATATTAAGAGATGAGGCAGTGATTTACGAAGGTAATCTTTCCTCGCTCAAAAGGTTCAAGGACAATGTCAAGGAGGTTCAACAGGGTTTTGAATGTGGAATTGGTGTTGATGGTTTTAATGATTATGAGGTGGGAGATATAATTGAGTCATTTCATATAGTTAGAGAAAAGAGAAGAAGAGCATAACGAGACAAACAGAAATATGATAGTTGGGGTTCTTTTTTTATCTATTTTTCTTAATGGAGTTGTCACCATAAAAGATAAGAGACAGGTTGTGAAGAGTATAAAAGACAGGGTCAGACATAGATTTAATGTAAGCGTCACAGAGTTAGATGATGGGAGAAAATTAAAGATTGTCCATTTCGGCTTTTCCACCGTGGCGAATGCTGGCATTGATATTATTAGGGTATTTGGTAAGATAGAGGATTTCATTGTTGAGAATTATGGGGTTGAGATAATACAGTCAGAGAGGAAACTTGTATGACAGAAGAAGATGCATTGAGAATAAGAAAGATTGAGTCGCTCATCCAGGATGAGGTGAGTATGATACTTGAGACAAAGATTTCTGACGAGAAGATAGGAATGGTTACTATTACAAGAGTTAAGATGACTAAGGACCTCAAATTCGCAAATGTATATTTTACCGCTCTTGGTTCTGAAGAGGAAAGAGAAAGTTCCTTGAAAGCCCTTACGAGAGCATCGTCAAGAATTCAGCGTTTTCTGGGAGATAACATAAGATTGAAATATACTCCGGTTCTCAGATTTTTCAGAGACAAGGGTGCAGAATCAGGCTTCAGAGTGATTAATATATTAAACGATTTGAGAAGAAAGGGTAGGTTGTAGTTCAGGTGGATGGTGTATCTAATATTAGATATAGAGAAACTGTAAAGGAGATTGCAGAGCGATTACTCAATTCAAGTGGGGTAATAGTAAGCAGTCATATTGAACCAGATGGTGATAGCATAGGTTGCATGGTTGCAATGTGGAGAGCGCTCAGGGCGAAAGGAATAAATTCTTACCTTATCTGGGAGGGTGAGATTCCAAACCGCTTGAAGTTTGTAATAGAAAATTGTGAGATTACCAAAGAAGAACCCAGGGATTATGATACAGCTATAGTTCTGGACAGCGGAGACCTCAACCGCCTTCAGCCTGCATTCAGGAATATGTTAAAAAATTGTAGGGTGGTTATAAATATAGACCACCATAAGAGCAATTCTATGTTCGGTGATATAAATCTGGTGGATGTAGAATCATCATCGGCCGCAGAGATGGCGTTGGATTTAATTGAAGAATTGGGTGTAGAGTTGTCATTTGATATTGCTCTGCCATTATATGTGGGTTTAATTACAGATACTGGCAACTTTTCCTACGCTAATACCAACCGAAAATCACATCTAACAGCAATTCGTTTAATAAGTGTTGGCGTTGACCCTTATATAATACATAAGGTATTAAACGAGAATAAGGATATTAAGTTCATACTTCTTCTTGGAGATGCTCTAAAATCAATAAAGTTGAAAATGGGTGGTAAAATAGCAGTTATTAGGATAACCAGTAAGATGCTTGATGATAATAAGTTTGACCCTCGGGAGGTCAATGGATTTATTGAGTATGCAAGGGCAGTTAAGGGAATAGATGTGGCGGTTCTGCTCCGAGAGGAAGACAACAAGGTGAAGGTTAGTATGAGGTCAAAGGGGAAGGTGGATGTGAATAAGATTGCTATGGCGCTCGGAGGCGGAGGGCATGAAAAGGCAGCAGGGTGTGAAGTGGAGGGAGACATTGATTCGGTTGAGAGAACCATACTGAACCATCTTGAAGAACTCATGGGTAGTTATAAATAGTGTTTTGTTATAATTTGTTTTTTCGTAGAATAGCCAGATGCTTTGTTAATATGCTTTTTTAAATTATGGAACTTGTTGATGTCAGATGCCCTATATGTGGTTCAGGCAGATGTAAGGTTTTATATCCTGATTCGGTGAAAGAAAATAATGATGGCATATTGAGATTCAGGCAATCAGACCCCAACAATACAACAAGAAGGATAGTAAAGTGTGAAGTGTGCGGGCTGGTATATACAAGCCCACGGGAGGATGAGGAGACACTTGAGAGAATTTACCTCAGGGTGGAGGATAATGACTATTTAAAAGAACAATACTGGAAGATAAAGACACTTAAGTTTAACAAGAAAATATTAGAGTGTTATAAAGATGGTGGACGCCTTTTGGATGTGGGTTGTGGGCACGGTTTCTTCCTGGATATACTTGATGGAAAGTGGGATGGGTTTGGCATTGACCCCGCTATCTCTGCTGTTAATATTGCCAGACAGAAGGGGCATAGGGCATTTGTATCTACCCTTGAGAATGCGCCTTTCAAGTCAGATTACTTTGATTGCATCACCGTGTTTCATGTTCTTGAACATGTATCTGACCCGAAGAGATTCCTCAAAAAAGCGAATCAACTGCTCAAGGATGATGGTCTGATATACCTTGAGGTTCCTGATTTTGGTAGTGCTATTGCGAGATTGTTCAAGCGTCACTGGTGGTATATAATGCGCTTCCACACCTATTACTTTACCAGAAGAACACTGGATAAGATATTGAGAAAGACAGGTTTTGAACCGCTGACCTGGTTGAAGCCCACTAAGACCTGGGGGATAAAATATATTACCTGGAAACTCATTCATTTCGGTGAACCATTCAAGATTATTTATGAAATTGTAGAACTTCTACCCCTATCTAAAATCAGTATCACCATCAAAGCATATGACCAGATAGGTGTAGTCGCCAGGAAGGTAAGATCTTAGACATCTGTTATGGACCCACATAGGGTAGGTCGCACAATTGCCGGGATGGGGTTCATAAACTTCATAACGCTGGTTCTATCTCTCATACAGGCAATAATAGTAGCGAGAGCATTTGGAACCGGTGAGTCATATGATTTATATCTGCTGGCAATCGCTATACCCGAGGTCATTGTCTATCTCGCCACAGAGGTCATAAATGCCAGTTTGGTTCCATCAATCACATACCACACCAGAAAAGGCGATAGGGAATCAGCATATAGGGTCGGATTCTCATTCTTTGCCTCAGTTATATTGAGTGCCTTCTTCCTATTACTCATACTTGAACTTATATCTCCCTGGCTCTGCAATCTCTTAGGTGGAGATGCAGTTAATCATCGCAACCTTCTGATAATTGTTCGCCTGATTATGCCACTTATGGTTGTTTATATCGCTCACAGAGTTATTGCCACAATGCATAATGCCATTGAGTCATTTATCCTGCCCAGCATTGCTTCGGTGTTTCCACCAATAATCATTTCCATATCCGTTTTATTACTCACCAACAGATTTGACATCTATAGTTTAGTAATTGGTATCTTCGTTTCTGCTCTCTCTCAGATAGTGTTTCTTACGCCCTTACTACTGAGGGAGGGTTGGGGTTACATTAAAGTATCAGGTGTTGATTTGAGAAAGGGTTTCTCCGTCTGCCTGGTGGGTATGACATTCATAATAGGTGCGATTGCGGAGAGGATGAATTTGCTGGTTGACAGGGCAGTAGCCAGTCATCTTCAGGTGGGTAGTATATCGGCACTCAAGTATGGTTTTCAGATTGTCGCCTATCTCCAGGCGATGTTCAGCGTCCCCCTGAATAGAGTTTATTATACTCAAATATCCCAGGATATAGGCGCTGGTAATATAAACTCCGCATTAAATCGCTTTGATAGAGGAGCGAGAACCCTTGCCATTGTTTATATCCCTGTTGGTTTATTGATGACATTAATTGCGCACCCGGTAATACGGGTTCTCTTCCAGAGGGGTTCTTTCACTGAGTTATCTACCACAATGTCAGCGAAAGCACTCTCTATTTACGCTCCTGGACTCATATTCATAGGTCTGGTCTCTCTCACCTCAAGTATGATATACGCTTTGAAGAAGTCGCTCACATATAGTTTGGTAGGCGCATTCATTATAGCGCTCAATCTCATTCTTGACATTACTTTGGTCAGGTATATTGAATACCTGGGTATTGCAATTACCACAGTGATTGTAAATGCTGTCTGGTCTTTCACTTTTGTGTTCTATATTGGCAGGTTGTTGTCAAGAAATCTGTTCAGCAGGGGTTTACTGCTAACATTTTTGAAAGTTTCAGTTTCAAGCGGTATTGCATATCTTCT
>QMNJ01000100.1 GCA_003647715.1 Candidatus Coatesiibacteriota bacterium | reverse complement strand
GGCGCCACACATCACCCTGTCGTGTTAGATATGTCATCACCGCTTCAAAGTTTCTCTCATCGGGTGAACCCACAATCTCCCTCAGTCCACTTTCGCCAAGTATCTTTATCTCATCACCCTCAGGTTCAAGCTCCTTTATAATTCGCTCTACCAGATGCCTCTGCAACCTTGATAGAGCGACCTCCGATTCTGATAGATATACAATCTTGCCCTCAATCTGAACTCCCTCTATCATCTCAATTATCCCGCTCATTGTCGTCCTGTCCGAGACACTGTATCCGAGTTTCTTGAATAAGCTTCCGACCTCCATACCCTTTGTAGTCGGGTTTTCACGGTGGTATATCTCAAGTGCACCCCTTACTCTCTCTCCAAGATACGACAGCAATTCAGTTGTAATATATCCACCTCCAATCCTGTTCAGGTCACCCTTGAGTGTCTCAATATGCCTTCTGGTCTTCTCTTCTGAAAATGATGCCCTCCTTGCAATCTCCTCCTCTGTCCATAAAAGGCGGTCGGCTGGCATCTCCTTCATAATCAATTCTATTAATCCCCTCTCGCCATCCTTCTCAATCTGTCTGTATCTCTCAACGAGCTCTTTCTTTCGTCTCACCCTCTTTGAATGTGGGTCAAGGACTCTCCCACCACCTATTACTCTTTTTGTAGAGAAGTGGCATATGATGAATGGGTCACCATACCTGGTGACTAATGGTTTTTCACTCATAAACTGGCAGATTGTGTTGTCGCCGGGCATAAGTGTGTCTCTATCAAGGATGCTCATGCGACCTATCACCTCTGCGGTTCCGGTCAGAAGGCGGACTCTCTGTCGGTGCAAAAGCGGTTTCTCCGCCCTTTTTGAGTGATTATAGGTTACCGTGATTATACTGCTTGTTCTGTATATATCACCATCTACCAGGCAGTTCCCCCTCTCAAGCATCTCCGCCTCCACCCTTGGAAGGTTGAATGCGGACCTCTGCCCCGGATAGACCTCATCAACACTCTGACCATGTGTCTGCACACTCCTCACCCTGACCTCCATATCGTGGGGGAGGAGACGAAGTGGTTTACCCAGGCGATATGTTCCACAGGCGACCGTCCCTGCTACAACCGTGCCATGCCCAGGGATAGAGAGAATGCGGTCTATGGGGAGAAAGAACGGCTCTCTTATCTCCCTTTCTCTTCCACCCTTCCTGGTTAATCTTGCTAACTCATCTCTCAGTTCATTTATACCCACGCCGGTTACTGCGGATGTTTCTATGATGTTTGTATCGGTGAATCCCATCTCTTCGGCGAGAGTCCTTGCCTCCTCTCTGGAGGACAGACGCATCTTATCATTTGCAAGGTCAACCCTGGTCATTGCTATGACACCCTCTTTCAGTCCAATGGAGGCGATAATCTCGGCGTGTTCTATGGTCTGTGGCATCACTCCCTCGTCTGAAGCGATTGTGAGCAAGAAGTAGTCCACACCCCAGGAGCCAGCTATCATAGTTCTAACAAAGTCCTCGTGTCCCGGGACATCTATTATGGCTATCTCTTCATCGTTTACTGGCATGAATGTGAAACCGAGGTCAATGGTCATGCCCCTCATCTTCTCCTCGGGGCGAGTGTCAGGGTCCTCTCCTGTAAGTGCAATTACGAGAGAACTCTTTCCATGGTCAATATGACCGGCGGTGCAGAAGGTTATCTTCTGTTTCATATTATATTATAGGTCATTTAGTGTGTTTATTAACCGCCTCCACATATATTCAACCTCAAGACCCTTATAACCCAGCTGCCGGGCAATCTCATCGGCAGTGTATTTCTGACCCATAGAGAACAGGTCAAGCATAAAGTTGGAAGCTTTTGGATTCCTAAACCAGTCCTCATCGTAGTTTTCAGTGAGATACATATTCAACTGTGCCTCTAATATCCAAGCCCTTAAGTATGAGGCGACATACATATTCGCGTCTATGTCCTGCAGGTAGTTTACATCATTCTGTTTCATAAGGGTGCTTTTTCTCAAGAGGTCTGAGTAGGTCATTCTCATATCACTATCTTTGCCATCTCTGTGGAATATCAGTTCATATCTTATCTTTGCACCATATCTTCTGAGCATGAATATGGAATAGGTGATGCTGTATCTGGTGAAGAGTTGTGGGTCTTTCAATGACAGGTATCGTTTGACCCATAGTGGATTGACCATCATGTGGTCAAATGTGAAGGCATATGCTTCGGTTACTGCGTTGTCACCCAGGTAGAGGTATTCCATGGGGTATTTGCTATTGGCAAAGCCGTAGTGGAGGGCATGACCCAGTTCGTGCAGAAACGACTTGTAATCACTGAAGCCACCTCTGGGCATTATCACCAGATAGACCTCATCGGGAACCCTTACCGGTGCGCAGAAAGCTCTCGGGGACTTGCGCTTCCGGGTCTCGGTGTCAAAGGTGACATTGCCATACGCTGTGGGGTCAATTCCCCACTCATTTGTCCAGGTCTCCACGACTTTAATGAGTTCGTCTCCGGGCAACTGGTCTCTGAAGCGAAACATATTGAAAAGGTATCTGGTGTCGTATGGTTCTATCTTATCTATCTCAAGCCCCAGTTCCACAATCGCCATCTCGCTGAGAAGCTCACGGTAAGTGCTCTCTGACTCACTTATAAACCAGTCCATACCCTCTGCGAGGGTTTCATAATCAACGCCCTTCAGTTTGCTCCAGAAATCCACATAGTTATCATAATCAAAATAGCGTGCAAGCTCGTGCGAGATGTCCCATAAGTTTTTGACCTCATCGTTTGTCTCATCGGTTATCACATTTATCTTATCCAATAATTCCTTCCGCTTCTCCCTTTCACTTATTGATTCAATCATCGCACTTGCCTGGTAGTAGGAGACCTCTTCACCGTTGAAGAAAATCTTTGCAGATGCCTTCTTCTCGCCAATTTTGTCTGAGAGTGCAACTGTCTTTCTGCTCTCGGTCAGTTCGCCTATCAACATAGAAAGATATCTGACCTTTCTTTCTTCTTCGTTTCTTAATCTCTCCTTTTGTTTGAGCAGGTCTTTCAACAGGTCTGGTTCGGATAGGTCATTATATTTATCATATACTTTCTCTATGTTTATTGTATCTGATTGCCCTGAGTATGCGAGGTAATGCTCTTTTGATATCTCCTGAATAAACTTCAAGCATCTCTCTCGTATTCTTTTGAGTTCCATTTAAGTTAAACCTCCTTTTTTAACACCGTTTATTTTTCTAATTATAATAAAACAATTATGAAATAAATATTATATAGCATGGTTGATATTTCATTGGTAAAACAGCAGTGGAGATTTACAAGACAAAGATGATTCTAATATAATCACCTTTATTGACTAAAATTGCTTGCTATGTTAGATTTGAGGTAGCATCAAGCGAGAGTGGCGGAACTGGCAGACGCGCTGGACTTAGGATCCAGTGGGAGAAATCCTATGCGGGTTCAACTCCCGCCTCTCGCATTTTACATTGCTTGAGCAGAAGTTGATAATTGAGGTTCTTTAAAAGAGGTAAAAATGGAGTATGACATTATATATGACGATGCCTGCAGAGCCACCCTTGAGGTTGTCTTCAAGAAGGAGGAGGCGATTGATGAAATAAAGCGCTCTGCACAAGCGGTAAGTAGAAATGTGGAGATAAAGGGATTTAGAAAGGGTAAGGCACCATTTGAGGTAGTAAAAACGCAGTATCCGGATGCCATATTAGAAGAGGTCAAACATAACACAATCCCGGAGGTGGTGAGGGAGATAATAAAGGAGGAGAAGCTTAAGTTAATAGATGATGTGGTCTATGATATAGATAAACTGAACCTTGATGGTGATATTGCATTCAAGGCAACATTATATCTGAGACCTGAGGTTGAGTTGCCTGATTTGAAGAGCATACCATTGGATGCTCCAAATGAACCTGAGATTAAGGAGAAGGAGATAGAGGATACGATTAAGAGGGTAGCGGAGGATGTGGCGCCGAGGAAGGCAAAGAAGGGAGGCGCCAGCAAGAGTGATGTGGTGACATTCAGGTGGGAAGGAGAGGTGCCGAAGCCAATGGATGATGGCATCTATGAGGTGATAATACCAGAGGAGGAGATATCGGGTAGTGTTGGTGGTCAGCTGTGTGGGGTTTGTGCGGGAGATACAAGGAATATTTCTGTTAAATATTCACAGCAGGATAAAGAGGGCAGGAGAGAGGAGGGTATAGCAGAGGGAAGGGTGAGGGTGACAAAGGTTGAAGAGCGTAGGATACCAGACGACATTGATGAGATTGCCCGTCTTACCGGTTTCAAGGATGGCGAGGCGTTGAGGAATGGTATAAGGGAGCAGATATACAACTCCAAGATGGAGATGGAGCAAGAACGGGTAAGGATGACAGCATTTGCTAATATTGTATCTAAATCTAAGGTGGAATTGCCTAAATCTATTATAGAATGGTATAGGGAGAAGGTAGGCAAAGAGAAGAAACTTGATGAAAAGAAGATAAAAGAGCTATTGAAGAGAAGATTTGTATTTGAGAGTCTGCTTTCGCGGTTCAAAGTAGTTGTTAATGAAGATGAACTCAAGCGAGAGACAATATTGAGAGCACAGAGATTAGGAGTTAAGGAAATCACAAAGGAATTTGTATATGATACTCATGAGAATATACTTTTCAGGAAGACGCTTGATAAACTTGCTGAAGAGATATTCAAGGCGAAGGACGAGAAATAAGGGTAATAGTTATGTTTAGAGAAGGATTGGAGTGAGATGGAGAGTCAGTTAATACCGTGGGTCATTGAGCAAACCGCCAGGGGAGAGAGGGCGTATGATATATATTCCCGCCTGCTGAAGGAGAGAATTATATTCATAGGTACACCTATAGATGACCAGATTGCGAATGCGGTGATTGCTCAGTTGCTATTCCTTGAGAAGGACAACCCAGAGAAAGATGTGCTTTTATACATCAACTCACCCGGAGGGTATGTATCAAGTGGTATGGCTATATACGATACCATGCAGTTCATAAAAACCGATGTGGCGACATACTGCATAGGTCAGGCGGCTTCAATTGCTGCGCTATTACTTGCGGGTGGCGCCAAGGGCAAGCGTTATGCCCTGCCAAATTCGCTAATCCTTATTCATCAACCATCCGGTGGATTCAAAGGCACTGCTGCTGATATAGAGATACACGCCAGAGAGATTATCAAGATGAGGGAGCGATTAAACAAGGTCTTATCAAAGCATACAGGTCAACCAGTGGAAAATATTGCCAGAGATACGGACAGGGATTTTTATATGACAGCGGATGAGGCAAAAGAGTATGGTATCGTTGATGAGGTAATCTTCTCCAGAAAGAAGTCCGGGAAGAAGTAGGTTGGTGTTGTTATGTCTAATATGGATATTGCAGGTCCTGGTGATTTGAAGTGTGCATTCTGTGGTCAGACACCCAGCGATGGCAGGCGCCTGATAGCCGGTGACAATGCATATATCTGCGACAGGTGTATTGATAAAGCATATCATCTCCTCGAGGAAGAAAGCATGCTTGTGCCAAAAAGCCCTGTCATCAAAACCGTTCCTCATCCGCATAAGATTAAGGAATTTCTTGACAAATATGTTATAGGTCAGGAGAAGGCGAAGATTACCCTTTCGGTTGCTGTCTATAACCATTACAACAGGGTATTGCATTCTCGTTCAATTGAGGATGATGAGGGCGTTGAGATTGAGAAGGCGAATATCTTGCTTCT
>QMNJ01000099.1 GCA_003647715.1 Candidatus Coatesiibacteriota bacterium | reverse complement strand
ATTAAGTCGGTTGTCCATTTATCCTCTTCATCGCCACAGACAATGAAGAATAAAGCAACTATTAAAAAGGCATATAGTATTTTCCTGTTTAATAGCATATATTTCTTACTGGTGGTCATTTTTTCAATTGTTTAAAAGAATGGTTGTTAATTAGATGACCTCTCTTCGTCTGAAGTTGTGCTTTTTTCATCTTCTAGGTTTGGGTTACCTTTCATATTGTCACTCTCTGTAGAAGAATTTAATTCTTCATCAGATATTGGAATAATGATATCCTCGTAATTTTCATCTTCGTCTTTGTCTTCTTTATATGCATCACTTATACTCTGATAGAGGGCTAATGCTGCGAAGGCGCCTGCTATAATCCATACGAAGGTAGTAGAGGCATCATCAGGTCCCTCAGATGGTCCAGAGCCGGGTGCAGCGGCGGGAGCGGGTGCTGGTGATAGCGTGTTTGATAGTAAGAGGGTAATTATGGTAAAAGCAATGTATTTGCAAGTTTTCTTCATATTATTTATAACCTCCGGTATGTATTATAATCATAACTTTCAATGATGTCAAGATAGTAGATAATTTTATTGGATAAGATGTTTTATCTGGTGGATTTTATGTTTTAAGTTCTTTGAAGCGTGCTGCGGGGAATAATATATTATTTAGTATGAGGCGGTATCCCGGGGAGTTAGGGTGCTTTGACAGGTCGGTTGGGACCTCACCGACAAGGTGCTGATAGTCCTCTGGGTCATGACCAGCAAAGAAGGTGAAAGAACCCTCTCCAAGAACACCGTATATATATTTTGCCTCTTTATAGCCATCTACCCTTGCGAGAATAACGACATCCTTTTTTATCTTGTCAATCCTGAAGGCAGTGCATTGACCCATAAATTCGGGCAATTTGTCGTGATGGCATTGCGTAAGAAGGGTTGGTATGGGGTCTGATTTTGCGGAAAACTCAAAGAGTGTGTAAAATTTAGGGGTTGGAAGTGAGCTGAAGTTAAGAGACCTTGGTGTATCAATATCTGAGTGTTCATATACCAATGGATTGGTAATTATAGTGAAGTTGGTGAATGCGAGGGTGTTATTGTAGTTCAATTTTTCATTACAATGAGGTTCGGGAGGCGAACCATCAAACACACTGTCAACTATATCGGTATTAAGTGCAGAGAGGGCGATGTCAAGGGTGTCAGTTGCGGAGCACATAGCAAACAGAAACCCACCGTTTTCTATGAACTCTCTTATTCTGGTTGCAATATATTTTTTCAGTGCTGGGACATCGGGAAACCCATTTTTTTCTGCTATATTCTGATTATATAGAACCTGTCTTACATACCAATTGGTGTTTCCATAATTGGCATAG
This sequence comes from Candidatus Coatesiibacteriota bacterium, assembly GCA_003647715.1. GTDB lineage: Bacteria > RBG-13-66-14 > B26-G2 > B26-G2 > B26-G2 > B26-G2. Next base: position 4,374 of record QMNJ01000099.1, on the reverse strand, counting down.
AATTTACCAAATTGTCCGGTGAAGTCCTCGTGATGGAGGTGTAGCCAGTCATACTGGAATAATTTACCAGAGATGATGTCTTGGTCATATATAATGTCGTGAGGAATTTCTGCGTATTCTAGAGCAAGACGGACTGCATCATCCCACGGTTCTTCATATGGTGGGGCATAGACGGCAATTTTTGGTGCCTTTTCTAAGTAGATAATCTCCATATTGTTATTCTCTACCGTTCTATAAATATTGAGTGAATCAACCTCTTTTTCTATTGTTACATTCATCTGTAATGCTTTTTCTGATAAACCACTAAATGGTTCTAATAAAAACGAACCGTCTCTATAATTAAGAGCCCATTCTACATTATAGCCCTTTGAGAGCGACCAGTAAACAAGACCGTATGCTTTCAGATGGTCTGACTGGGTTTCATCCATAGGGATAAGCACTTTATTTGCAGAGGAAGAGGTGTGAAAGAAGATTAGAGAGAATAATATGATAATAAGCATTTTTCTCATGTTATTATGCTAAAATTATATTATATTTTTTTCAACAGATATGGAAGCAGAGAAGCAGGATAATATAAGAGTTCTCGTTGTGGATGATGAGCCCTCAATTTTAGAGATTATTACTTTTATGCTGGAGAATGAGGGTTATATTGTAGCAAATGCTGCTACTGGTTCAGCAGCGCTTGAGAAGGTTGTATCTTTCAGACCTGACCTGATATTGCTTGATGTAATGCTACCAGAGACAGATGGGATTGAGGTTGCCAGAAATCTAAAAAATAACTTCAGAACCAGACATATACCCATAATTATGGTCTCTGCGAAGAGGGATATAGAAGACAAGGTTCTGGGGATGGAGATAGGCGCTGATGATTATGTTACCAAGCCATTCAGCAGGGAAGAACTTCTCGCAAGGGTTAAGATGGTGTTGAGAAGAACAAGGGACCAGTTAGACAGGAATCCACTGACAGGTCTTCCCGGGAATATTTATATTGAGGTAGAGACGCGAAAGTTAATGAAGAGTGGTGAGCATTTCAATATGCTATATGTGGATATAGATAATTTCAAACCGTTTAATGATTACTATGGTTATGACCAGGGTGATGTGGCGATAGAGATATTAAGAGATGTCATTCTTAATACCGTTGAGAAGTTGGGCACATCGATGGATATTGTCGCTCATATAGGTGGTGATGATTTCATTATAATTACTTTTTCGGATTCAACTGAGAAGATTGCGGATGAGATAATTAAAGGATTTAGTAGGCAATCTAAATCACTCTTTCCTAAAGAAGATATTAAGAGGGGTTATTTTGTTACCGTAGATAGAAAAAGCAAGAAATCTACATATAAGTGCAATCTGACTATATCTGTTGCTTTGATTAAGGATATAGATAGCAGGTTCACTAATTATGCACAATTAGTTGACTCTGCTATGGAGTTAAAGAGGTATGCAAAGTCCATAGGTGGGAATAGGTATGTTGAAGAGCGGAGGGTCTCGAACAATTCATCATAGTTCATCTTCTTTTTAAGATTTCATATATGAACCCTTTGAGTTCTACGGCGTCTTGGGGGCATGTTTCCTGACAGCAGTAACATTTAATACACCTGTCATAGTTGATGTGTGGGAATTGCTCCATTGCATTGGTCGGGCATATCGTCTGGCAATTACCGCAGTTAATGCATCTTTCTTCATTGACCACAGGTTTTGGATATATATGGGGAAAGACAAGGTGGTTTGCGATATATGAAATTATAGGAGATGAGATGGTTGGCATTTCAAAATCTTCAAGTTCTGTATAATCGCCCTTTATCCTGACATTTTCGGGAGAAAAGAGACCTGTCTTGGAAGCATACTTAATCTGGAATATACTATTGGGTTTTGTCCCCATCATTCTTGCTATGGTGTAATCACAAGCGACGCCGTCGTATGAAGCCATCAATATACCCAGATGTCTCAGTCGTCCGTTTGATGGACCTCTACCCTCCATTGCTGTAAGACCATCAACAATAGTGAGGTCCGGAACCCTTCGTGCATATATATCTACAATCAGTTCTGAGAACTCTCTGGATGTTCTCCCTCTTGTGTGAAGCCAAGATTTCATTCCTCCAGCAATATATCCGAATGTATTCTTTATAGCCCCTGTTAATTGTGTTAGATTGTGGGTTTTAAATCTGGGAAGATTGATTATGATGTCAGCATCTACAACATACTTACTGAATACGACGCTTTTCACATATCGGGACCTCACTGGTATTCTTACAACTTCTTCACCAATGTTTGTGAAATACTTACCTGTTGCATTGGTAATCCCTGATATCACCCCTGCCTTCAAATTGGCTCCATATCCACCAATTCCTGGATTGTCGCCAACCCATATCTCTCTTGCGCCCATATCAATAACTGCATCTAATACCGCTCTAACTACCTCCGGAGATGTGGTTACACCTCTTTCGGGAGGAAAGGGACCGAGTATATTCGGTTTTATCAGTATTCGCTTATCTTTTACCTTAAGAGGAAAATGTTCTAGGAGTTCATTGACTGTTTTTCTTATTCCACACTCATTGGTCTTTATTATCAGAACATCAGACATCTATATCAGGATTTGTCTTTTCTCTTATCTATTTCAATATAAGCGAGTGCATTATGTTTGTGTATTGACTCATAACTCTTGCAGAATACTGAGAAGTAGTCAACACGCTCATCTTTATTTAGGTGGAACGCGACTTCTCTTGAAATATCTTCAACAAACCTTGGATTGTCATAGGCGTGCTCGGTGATATACTTCTCATCGTTTCTCTTAAGCAGTGAGTAAACGGGAGATGAAGCACTCTTTTCAACAACCTCTATTATATCTTCAATCCACACCAGTTTGTTCATTTTCACCCTTACTGATACTTCTGCGCGCTGGTTGTGGGCGCCTCTGTCTGATATCTCCTTTGAACAGGGACAGAGAATCAACACGGGAACAACTACCTCCAGTATAAAATCCATATCCTCATTTAATGTTGCTATAAATGATGCCTCATACTCCATCAAACTCTCTTCGCCTGATATAGGTGCTCTCTTATATATAAAGTAAGGGAAGTGTATATCTAAAAATGCTGATTTGGCTTGAAACCTCACCTTCATCTCTTCCAGTATTCCCCTTACTGCTGTCGTGGTTATCTTTCCTCTGTGTCTGTTTAATATCTCAATGAAGCGAGACATATGAGTCCCCCTGTATTGGTGAGGAAGGAATACGGTCATAGTAACACTGGCAATAGTGTTCTGCCATTTATTCTTCTTATCCATAACAGTGATGGGGTATTTAACATCCGACACTCCAACCTTGTCAAGGTCGAAGTTGTGTTTTGCCGGATAGTTCTGTATGTCTTCGTAATCCTTCATTTACGAATATGTGTTATTTATCATATTTTGTAGTGTTTAGAGTATAGCATATAAGATGATAATTATTACTTATAGAATATTGAATGCTTTTTCTATTTTGAGACCAGCTCTATGTGTCTGCTCAACTGCTTCCTGCCACTCCTCTCTGGTTATGCGCCTAGATAGTTCTCTGTATTCGTGGGATTTGTAAGCGGGATAGTATTGTTCCATAAGGTTGAAGTAGGTTTTATTTGAGATTTCTGTGGCTATAAAATTGACTATATCATCTGTGCCTGCCATACCTTCTGGAAGAACAAGATGACGAATGATAAGACCTCTCATTGCTATTCCATATTCATCTACTTTAAGGTCTCCTACCACCTTGTGCATGGTCTTAACCGCTTCTCTATTTATCTCAGGGTAGTCGTAGGCGTTGCAGAATCTCTCCGCCACTTCGCCTGATGAGAACTTCATATCGGGCATAAAGATGTCAATAACTGGCGCAAGTATCTCTATGGTCTCAGGGAGGTCATATCCGCCTGTGTTATATACAATGGGGATTGATAGCCCGCCTTCTCTTGCTTTTATTATGGATCCTACAATCTGGGGAATATAGTGAGTAGGAGTGACAAGGTTAATGTTGTGACAGCCCATATTCTCAAGTTTCAGCATTATCTTCGCTATCTCATCATCACTATATTTGTTTCCTATAGTTCTACTGCTGATATCATAGTTTTGACAGAATACGCAACCGAGAGGGCAACCAGAGAAGAATATAGTCCCCGAGCCATATGACCCTACAAGTGGTCTCTCTTCTCCAAAATGTGGTCCATAAGATGCAATTGTTGCTAATGCGCCTCCTCCGCAGTAACCAACCTCACCTGATATTCTATTTACGCCACACTTGCGTGGGCAGAGATTACAATCTTCAAGGATGTGGTATAATCTCTCCCTCACCTTAACCAGCACTTCTTCAGATACCCTTTGATAGATAGGTTGTGTTGTCAT
>QMNJ01000098.1 GCA_003647715.1 Candidatus Coatesiibacteriota bacterium | reverse complement strand
CTATATGGTCGTGGTGGTTGTGTGCCTCCACGAACAGTGTGAGTGTATCCTTAGGCGTGGAGGGCGATTCGCCATTGTCAATGTTATCCTCGGTGCAGCATAGAAAGAGCAGGACTGGAATGAGCATTACAATCGCAGATAATGATATTAAACTTCTCATTGTAAAGACCTCCTTATTATCAGTTAGTTAAATCTACAGCATTCCTCTTCTACACATATTAAGTGAAGGTGTTCTTCTTATTATGGTTCTTTCTGTAGTCGCTCCCACTCATTTCCACCGTGGCACACATCTCATAGAGGCGAGACCTCAGGCGATACGATATCCTGTCCTCCAGCCGCTCCTCGCCCTCCCTCTTCGGTTCGTCAAGGAAGTTGGAGGTTACGATAAGCGTCTTGTTATCATTATAGCGCCTGATGATGATGTGTGTAAGCATGTCCAGTGCCCAATCGGTAACCTTGATGCTCCCTAATTCGTCCAAGAGCAGTATATCCGCAGATAGAATTGTGTCGGTTATGTCAAACTCGCTTATTTCACTGTCGGGTGAGTATGTTCGCCTTATCATTCTCAGGAGGTCTCTGAAGTCATAGAACAGTCCCACCGCCCCCTTCTCCTCAATCAGTGTTTTCAATATTCCAACAGCAAGGTGGGTCTTGCCCACCCCGCAGGGACCGATGAACAGCAAACCCCGGTCAACTGCTGGATAGAGGTCCACGAACTCCCTTGATATCTGACTTGCTCTGGCGAGGGATGGGGCGATGAAACCACTCTCATCCTCCACATTGAAGCTTGCTAATGTGCAGTGGCTGTATTTCTCGGGTATACGAGCGTATCTGTGCAGGATGGTGCGTCTTCGGTCAGTATAACACTCACACCTTCTGGCTACCCGCCTGCCGTCAGTGAGGTCAAAGACCCAGCCAGTCCCTCCGCACATAGGGCAGGTATCGTCCACAATGTCTTCTGAGATTTTCAATCTGTCTTTTATCTCATCAACTGAATCGCTTAAATTGGAGAAGTCGTTTCCCATACAATATACATATACATTATATTAAAGGGTTGAATGGTGGTAAATCAAAATCTCTTAGGACTATGGATTTAATCAGTTTTCTTTTGGTTGATTGAATGGCTTTCTCGGGCATATTCGCCTTGAATCGGGTAAGCGTCTTATCCGCCTTCTTCTCATAATATCTCTTCTTCTCCTCTTCAAGGCGGTTGAAGACACTTCTGAAAAGCCCGTCCTCAATCTGTGTGACCCTCTTCAAGATATGGTCAAAATCAAGTGAGCGTGTATCAATTTCATCAATAAGGCGCCTGATATTTAATATAGTATTTGAGATAGGGTGGGCAAGGTCGCCTTCTTTTTTTGCTATCTCTTCAAGTTCTGCGATAATGCGGGTAAGACCATCTCGCATGACCTCCGAGGTGGATTTGGTCTCGTTCTCTTTCGGTCTCCCAATCTGCATCAAACGGCGTTCTCTTTCCAGGCGTGTGACTATGCGGTCAATGTATGCGAGCGACCTAACCCGTGCTGTGTGTTCGGTCATCTCCGCAAAGCCGATTTCAAGCGCCTTCAACACTGTTATGAGTGGTATATTCTGGGCAAGCCACCTGCAGATATACTGCCAATCACGGGGTGATATAACGAGCCCTCTCTGCTTTAGATATAGATACCTTGTTACTATCCTTTGTATGAATTCTTCTTCACCTGTGGTGCATTCAGTAACTAACATATATAGATTATATGATAATTGGAGTAATAAGTATCTGTAAATATCCAAAACTGTGTTATAATAAATTTAGTATAAATATAAAGTTATATTTATGTTATGAATTGGAGTATATATAGTGATGTATGTAAAGTTGATATACCCTTCACATGATTTCTACAACAAGAGAGTTATCAGTGAGAACGGGGGGAGAAGAAGGAGAACACTGTTTCCTCCTGTGAATATTGCACTTCTGGCAGCGCTTACACCATTGAAGTATAGATTAGAGGTGGTAGATGAGAATGTAGAGGTAGATAGTATTAACACTGAAGACCTACCCGATGTTGTAGGTATAAGCGCTATGACGGGCACAGCACCGAGGATGTATGAGTTAGCGGATGAGTATCGCATGCTGGGGGTTAAGGTAATACTTGGTGGAAGCCATGCTACTGCTATGCCAGGAGAGGCACTGAAGCATGCGGATGCGGTAGTAATAGGTGAGGCGGATGAGATATGGGCAGATATTCTGAATGATTTTGAGAAGGGGACTTATAAGAGAATATATAAGCAGAAGAATTATTCATCTCTTAAGGGCTTACCTATTTTGCGATATGACCTGTTTCAAGAGGGTAGTTATTATATGCCGCGCACATTCCAGACATCAAGGGGGTGTCCCTATAATTGCTCTTTCTGCAGTGTAACATCAACATTTGGCAGAAGGTATCGTCATAGACCCATAGAGGATGTAATTCGTGAGATAAAGGAGACGCCAGGACCCAATCTTGTTGCTTTTACAGATGATAATATTATGGCTGATAGAAGAAGAGCGAAGGAGTTATTCAAAGCCCTAAAGGAGCTGAAAATAATATGGGCAAGTCAGGCATCAATTAATTCAGCGAGGGATACAGAACTGCTCCGGCTTGCTCAGGAGAGCGGTTGCAGGGCATTGTTTATTGGTATAGAGTCAATAAGTGAGGAGACACTGAAGGAGGCAAACAAGAGTGGTGTAAACAGACCTAAGGATTATGGTAAACTCATTGAGAATTTCAGAAGGTATGGCGTAAGGTTGCTTGGTTCATTTGTTTTCGGATTTGATACAGAAGAGAGGGATGTATTTTATAAGACAGTGAGATTTGCTGTGAACTCAAAGTTGGACCTTGCACAGTTCTCAGTCCTTACACCGTTTCCGGGCACTTCTATCTACGACAGATTCAAGGAAGAGGGCAGGTTGATGGATATTGGTTGGGAGCACTTCTATCAGGGGGAGGTGTGTTTCTACCCTATGCGTATGAGCCCTCAAGAATTGCAGAGAGGGCAAAGATATGCATGGCGCAAGTTCTATACGACATCAAATACTCTGAAGCGCATCATAAGGTATGGAAAATATACACCGATATACTGGCTTGTAAACTATATATTCTCACAGATAAACCTCTCGGATGTTCCACCTCTTGTGAATGTTGTTAAAAAGGCGTGGAAGATGGTAGATAAAACGGTGAGGTTGAGGGCATAGTTCCAACTTGCACGATTAAAGTTAAATAATGATATTTAATGGAAAATATGTTATGAATGTTATGTGCATACTAAATTGTTAAGAATCAGATTGGTTTAAGGTCATCATTAAGAATAATGGAGGAGGAAATGGTAACCTATGAGGATAATACAGGTGATTCAATAGAGAACGCAATAGTCATTAAGGGCGCATCGGGCTCTCTTGAGGGTGTATCAGCAGAGTATGATTATCTAAGCAAGAAGTTCGGGGAATGCGATAAGGACTGGCACCTGGAGAAGCAGTCGCTCATAATAGAAGAAGATAGGTTCTATGACCGAATGGACATCGTCCTCACTGATGGTAGCAAGAAGTCAATCTTCTTTGATATCTCGGACTTCTACGGGAAGAAATTAGGTGATTGAGACCTGATTTCCATATCTTTATTTGTTAGATTACAGATGTTCTATTATCTATTAATTCTCTCTATATCATCAGATTTTAATGTGAGGTGTTATGTAACTTGAGTGATGGCTTGATATGGAAAGGCGACGGATGGAGCGTGGAGGTTATTTACTCTCGTGCAGGGGTCTCCACCTCCATACTTGTATCACTTGATTCAGGAACAGTTATATTGCTTGATTGTGGTGACGGCACATTGCGTGACCTTCTGAATAAGGGCGTGGATATAATGAAGGTAGAAGCGGTGCTATTCTCTCACGGGCACTTTGACCATATCGGTGGGCTTTACACCCTTTTAGGATATATGTTGATGATGGGTCGCACCGACCAACTGCTTCTAATGAGACCCGAGGGGTCGCGCAGAATAGAACTTGTAGTTGACGCCTTCATAAACACCTACTCTGGCTCTCTTCCTTTTGCAATAATATCACATCAAGTCCTTGGGGGTGAGGAGATAAATGTTGCAGGGATTAAGGTATCGCCCTTTAAGGTGGTGCATCATAGTAGCACCGAGCACTATGGCATAGGAGAACCTCTACCGTCGGTTGGCTATACGCTCCACTACCATAATAGCAGAGTGGTTTATACGGGTGACTGCGGTCTTGAATCAAACCTTGAGGAGCACATTGATGGTGCAGATCTGGTTATAATTGAGGCAACATTGGAAGAGGCGGGTGGTGAGATAGAAGAGAAGGTTCATCTATCACTTGAGAGAGCAGAAGAGCTTGCCAGATTAGCCAAACGTGCATTCTTTGTTCACAGGGTCGGGGATAAGCTGATGCTTGACTCAAGCAAATAGGACTATTTCGCCAGGGATATCGCCTGTTTAGTGCTGTTTATATAACTACGATACCAGCCCACTAAGCAATATACTATAGTATTTGCATTCTTCTGTGTCTGCCCTTGAGAGTAGTATTATTGGAACCTTGCTTCCCACAATTATACCCGCCGACTTTGAGTCCGATAGGAACATCAAGCCCTTATATAGTGCGTTTGCGGCTTCTATGTCGGGGAGGACCGCTATGTCAATGTCTCCTGCTACCGGACTGTCTATGCCCTTTATCTCTGCTGCGGTCTTTGAGATAGCGTTATCAAATGCGAGTGGTCCATCAATTATGCAATTTCCCATCTGCCCCCTTACAGACATCTGCGAGATTATAGCAGCATCCACGGTGTCGGGCATATGTTCATAGTTGACCTTCTCCACAGCGCATATCATACCCACCTTGGGCTTCTCAACTCCTAACTTATGCATTACCTCTACAGCATTTTTGGTTATCTCAATCTTCTGTTTAAGGTCGGGTTTCACCACCATCGCCACATCGGTCATTATGAATAGCTTGTGATACCTCGGGTTTTCAAGGAGTATTACATGGGATATGAGCCCCTTGCCCCTGAGGTTATAACGCTTATCAAGGACTGCCCTCAGAATATCACCTGTTGAAACCCTGCCCTTCATCAGTGCCTGTGCTCTGCCATCAACTACAAGCTGACAGGCGGTGTGCGCATCACCATCGTCGCCGGGTTCAACAATCTCGTAACCATCTATGTCTATGCCCTCTACCTCTGCGGTCTTCTTGACTGCATCTGACGAGCCCACCAGTATTGGTTCTACTGTGCCCTTTCTGGCGGCGTTGACCACTGCACCGAGCGCTTCACCGTCCTGTGCACCCACCAGGGCAAGGCGGGTCTTCTCACCACCCTCCGCCCTCTTCACCAGTTCAGAAAAGTCCTTTAGCATAAATGGAGACCTCCATAATTATTATTTGTCATGGTTTATTGTATTGATTATAGTAAATCATATCTTCATCAAAAAGTCCTTTGTTCTCTTATTTCAGTTATTGACACAAGCCCTCCTTTGATGTGATTTCCTCTAATGGGTCCATCATCTCCATTGTGAACTGCCTCTTATAAAGAATGCCGGAGGTCGGATTTGAACCGACACGGGAGTAAACTCCCGGGGGATTTTGAGTCCCCTGCGTCTACCAGTTTCACCACTCCGGCAACTGCTATTAGATAAGCAAACCCGTTAGGTAGAATTATACAATAATCTCACCATTTGGGCAAAGGAGGATTTTTGATTAAATAATGTTGGTAATACTCAATATGTGAATAAGT
>QMNJ01000097.1 GCA_003647715.1 Candidatus Coatesiibacteriota bacterium | reverse complement strand
TAATGGTGAACTTGATAACGCTCTGATGAACTTCAAGGAGGCACTTGGATTATTTAAGAAGGTAAAGAACTCAAAATATACAGCGGAGACGCTTCTCTATATGGGTATTGTTTACTTTGACAAGGGTGATGATAAGGAGGCGGCGAAGTCCCTTGGAGAGGCGATAAGGGTGTTTAAGGGGATAGGTGATGAGGATGGTATTGCGAGGTCACTTAACTGGCTGGGCAGGGTTTATACCAGCATAGGTCAGGGTGCTAATGCCATACGATACCATAATGATGCTCTATCAGGTTATCAGGGTTTGAAGAACGACGAAGGTATCGCTGATTCGTATTACTACCTTGGAAATGCCTATGAAGTGGATGGCAAACTTGAGGAGGCGGTTACTAACTATAAGAATGCTATCACTTATTATCAGAAGGTAGGTAAGACCTCAGGAGTTGCAAGGGCACAGACATCTCTGGGTGAGGTCTATTTTGAGCTCAAGAAGTATGACCAATCGCTTAATGAGTTCACCAATGCATATAATAACTATAAAGAACTCAAGGACGATGAGCACCTTGCCTATGTGGAATACTATCTGGGGTTATCTGGTGAGAACCTTGGCAGGTGGTCTGAAGCATTGAAACACTTTTCAACTGCAGTATCTCTATGGGACAAGCAGGGTGAGATAAACAAAGAGGCAGAAGCATTGCACCATTGCGGTATAGCAAAGACCAACCTGGGTAAGATTGAGGATGCACTGAAATATTACGAGCAAGCCCTGTCGTTCTACAGGCAGTCGGGCGATGTGGAAGGAGAGGCGAAGGTCCTTCTTCTGATGGGAAACAGTTATAAGAAGTTCTATGACTACAAGACCGCGCTTGGTAAATATGATGAATCATATAGGGCTTATGAGAAGGCAGGAAGTGATGAGGGAAAGGCAGAGGTGCTCAACAGGAGGGGTCTGGTCAAGATGGCTACCTTTGATGTAGGAGGCGCTCTGTCTGACTTCACAGAGGCAGTTGGTATTTACAGAACAATGAGAAATCAAAAGGGAATAGCAGATTCGCAGGTGAACTACGCCCTCGCTTCCATAGAAAATAAGAACTTCAGGGAGGCAATAAGGAGTATAAATGAGGCGATAAGGATATACAGAACCATTGAGGATATCTATGGTGAGGGTGAAGCGAACTATGTGATGGGTAAGTTATACAATGCACAGAAGGAGTATGATACCGCCATAAAGTTCCTTGAGGATGCGATAAGGTTATTTGATAGTGCAAAGAGCGATGTAATGAAGGGTTATGCTCTAATTGAGGAGGCAAAGGCGCTTAAGAACAGCGGTGATTATCCAAGAGCACTTGAGATGGCAATTCAGGCAAAGGGTATATTCACTACTCTTAATGATATAGATGGTCTCACTTTTGCCTTCAAGATTGAAGGAGAGATAAATCTAGCGAAAGGGCAACCGGAGTTAGCTCTTGAGTCGTTTAAGGAAGCCATCAAGTTTGCAGAGAAGGCGGGTAATACCATTGAGGTTGGAAGGATTGGTAATCTTTCTGGTATGGCGACATTTGACAGTGGTAAGCCGAAGGATGCTATTAAGTATTTCACCGAGGCGCTTCAGAAAGCAAGTATGTCACAAGACCAGAAGCTTGAGGCGGAGATAAAGACCAATATCGGAAGGTCTAACTATGCACTTGCTCTTTATTCAGAGGCAGAGGCAAGCTATCGTGAGGCGCTGTCAATCTACCAGAAGTTAGGTGATGAACTGGGTCAGGCAATTGTCTTCAATTATGTTGGTCTAACAAAGGAGGCGCAGGATAGGTTGGATGATGCACTTGCTGATTTTGAATCAGCCATAGGCATATACAGGAGACTGAGGGAGCAGGTAAATCTGGCGGAGACGCTGGTGAATGCTGGAAGGATTATGTTCAAGAAAGAAGATTTCAGGGAGGCAACCAGATATTTCACCGAGGGCTTGCGGGCTTACCGCAGGATTGAGGACGAATTAAATATTGCCCATACCCTGAGGTGGATGGGAAAGGCGATATATGAGCAGGAGAACTATAGAAGTGCTCATAAGTATTTTGATGAGGCGCTTGAGATATACAAGCGTTTGAATGAGAGCGAGTATGCAGCGTGGGTTGAGTATGAGAAGGGTTTAACACACCGCGATGCAGGTGAGTATGTGGAGGCACAAAAGCAGTTCAAAGCAAGTGCTTCTGACTTCTCTAAAGCAGGGAATCTCTCGGGTCAGGGTATGGCTAACTTTGAACTGGGCGACGCATTCCTTGCCCAGAGGGATTATGCCAACGCTGAGAGGTCATATCTTGATGCTATTGCTATACTCTCCAAGACCAAGGGGAATGAGAATATACTGGCTGATTCCTACTCTCATCTGGGAAGGACACAGGAATATCTGTCAAAACACGAAGAAGCATTTGAACAGCATAAAAAGGCATACAAGATATATGAGAAGATTGAGGACAGAAGTGGGATAGCATATTCTGCGAACCGGATGGGTGTAATATTGAGGACGCAGGGCAAGTATGACAGTGCAGGTGAGAAGCATGCTGAAGCACTTACAATATACCAGTCGCTTACGGATAATGCAGGAATAGCGGATACACTTTATATGCAGGGCAAGCTCCTTGCGGTTCAGCTCAATTATAATGAAGCCATTGACAAGTTCAATCAGGCGCTTCAAAAATACAGGGATGTTGAGGATAAGGAGGGTGTTGCGAGGACGCTTAACGATATTGCCACTATGTATGATGCAATGGGCGATGTAGAGAAAGCCCGTGAGTATTATCAGGAATCCCAGATGGTTTACAGAACAATAAGGAGGTAGAAAGCATTTTATCACCTGTTTTAATTAACTCTGACCTTTATAGAACATAAAATTGTGTTTGCTAACTCTGTAATGAATATACCTTCCAGTAGGAATTAAATACCTGTTCAATTTCTCTAATCTCTTCTCCTATTAGGTGAGGGGATTTATGATTTGTATCTATTCTGAATGGTATGGCATTGATAATAGTTCCAGAAACATATACCTTGTCACCGTCTTTCCATAATTCTCTCAGGGTCTCCTCAAATTTTAAGAATCTTTTGTCCATATCTCCTTCGTTTCCTCTACCAATTTGTTTCCTCCTATCAATATCTCGGTTGTGTCTGTTTTCTTATTGTTGTGATAGAAGATATAGAACTTGACAGGGTCAATTGTTATTATGGTGTCTTTTTCTGATATACAGAGGTTAGTTAGAACATCGTCCTCCAGCGGTGTTGTTATAGATAGATAGTTGTAATATGCATCATCAAGTGTTACATCTACAGGTGAGAGCAGATAGAGGGACGCAAAGTAGATTATTGCTGAGAAGGAGATAATTATTTAAGTTTGTTTTCCTATTTACATTAGAACATTTAGTGATAGATAAGATTATTATAACCCCAACCTTCTTCTCCAGTAGGAGGTGTAAAGGGCGGATACGGGATTATGACCCAGTAGCCGGTCCTTCACGATGAGCGTTGTGACCGGTGCTTTAGAATGTTTGGTGAACAGCATATCATGACCAACGCACAGTCCGACGATGATATTAAGGTCTGTTTCAGACCTGTTCAATAGCTCTGCTTGCATTATTGGATTGCAGGTGGCGTCAAAGTCATCCTTTCTTGAGACCAGACCTATCTCTTTCTTGTCCACACCCCCAACCTTACAGCAGACGCTTACAACATTGAATTCCCTCTTCAGTATCCTTTCAAGCATAAGGGCTTCGTCCTCCAGCCCGATGCAGAATGCAATACCTATCTTTCTATATTCCATCTCTCTTGCGAATGACATTATCTCTTCTATTCTGCATGAGAGCATATAGTGGTCTCTCTCAACGATTGATGCCGTTCTGGCAATGTCAAGGTCAATCCCGGTGTATCTGATTTTTGTCTCCTCAGCTATCCCAAAACAGTCCTTCCCTTCATAGCACTTTTTATTGTCACAATTACCGCAATCCATTTGGTCCTCCTCGCTTAATAGATAGAGTAATATTTATCTACTAATCCTTGATATCCCTACACCGATATTTACATTGTTTGGTTCAACGACTACAATGCCTGATAAACTTGAGACAACTGTTGCTGTGGTATGGACATCCTCAGTAACCTGACTTATATCTACTGGGGTAGTTCTTACAAAGTCAACTTTATTGATGAGGGATGATTTACCTTTTATCAGAGCGAATGATGGTGATTTTGATATATCACCGGATATTATGTAATCTTCAGCAGGCATACCCCTGAGAAATACGACTATGGGAACCCATCTATATTCTATTTCCTCAATTCTCACAGCGATGGTGTTTCTACCACCAAATCCCACAATATTGATACTGCTTCCCTCCGGAATTACTATTGCATTTTTCTTTACCTCTACCAGATGCTCGCCTGCTTCGTATTCATTTAAGGAGACCTCTAAATATATGTCTCCCTGCTTGATACCAAGGAGGTCTTTTCCCAGCCCTGACGCCCTTACGGATATATATTCAGTAGCTTCAGAAATAACAAGGTTTGTTGGGATGTCTGTGAATTTAATTGGAATTGTAATTGTTCTCTCCTGTATTTCATATATTTGTGCAATGAACCATAGTATTATTGCGATAACCAGCGAGGCGATTTTTACGCCTGGATGAGAAAATATTGACCTTGCTAATTTTGATAACTTACCTGCCATATAATCCCCGGAATATCTGCTTCTTCAGTTCTATCATATCCTTGCAGGTAATCAATTCGCCTGATTTTGCAACACTTGCAACTCGTGTCTCCTCCGATACAATGACCGAGACCGCATCACTCACCTCGGTGATGCCGAGTGCAGCCCTGTGCCTTGCACCCAGATAGGGTGCTAAATGGGGATTGGTGGAGAGTGGAAGCATAACCGAACAGGCGGCTATTCTGTCATTTCGTATAATCACAGCACCGTCATGAAGTGGACCGCCCGGTTTGAATATCGCCTCAAGAAGTTCTGCTTTCACCTTTGAATCTATCTTCACCCCCCTGTCAATGAGCTCGCCCAGACCTATATTCTTCTCAAAGACAATCAGTGAACCAATTCCAAACTTTCTGAATCGTTCTACTGCATTCACCGTCTCGTTGATTACCTCTCTTTTTGGACCTACGAGAAGCCCGAACACTCTGCTTCCGCCCATTCTGGCAAAAATCTGCCTTATCTCAGGTGCAAAGATTATCAGCAGGGCAATCATTCCAACCCTCCCTACTCCTCTGGCAATCCATATAATACTTGATAGATTGAATATGTGGGCGAAGACCACCAAGACAAGGATTATGCTGATACCTACAAGAATCTGGAGTGTTTGTGTCCCCCTTATCATCATAAATATCTGATACAGGATGAACGCCAGTATTAGAATATCTATGATGTCAATTATAGAGAGGTGTAGCTCAAACATCATTTATCATATACATAATATAAGAGAAAACGACCAAATGGAATAGTTAAATGATGAGCGGGGGTTAAAAGCCCGTATGTTGCATAATGTGTTTTTAGGAATATTAAGGTCATTATCATATTTTATCAAATAATGTTTTCTGTTTTTTTAGTTCAAATTTCTTATTGCTTTTCATCTCCAAGACATTACCATCTATTCTTTTTAATATGAGATTATAATATTCCTCTGATATTTCCATTGTTATGAAGTTTCTCCTTAGTCGCTTGGCAACTGAGGCAGTTGTTCCTGTGCCTCCAAAGGGGTCTAATACTAAATCCCCTTCATTAGAACTTGCTTTTAT